>JAYVRE010000154.1:0-2151 GCA_043776535.1 Methylotenera sp.
CCTGAGTGATGGGCCTAGCAAAGGCTATGATGTAATGGGCGTACAACTGAGCTTTAAAAAGTCTAGCTTAAAAGATATTGGCTTTAAACACCGCGAAAGCACTTTGATAGTTCAGGCGCTTAAAGCGTTGGGTAAAGAGCATTTAAGCGCTGATGTGTTTGCAAAAATACGCGAGCAGATTGATGCTAAAAACTACAGCAAGATTTTACGTGATACCCAAGGCAGCACGGGCTGGATTTATGAGGCGATTAAAGAAATCTGCAAGCCCATAGAAACGGCTAACAGTTAATGGATAAAGTCGCCCGTTTACCTGCCAAAGATCGCAGTGATTTGTTTGCTGAAACAGCACAAGCCATGCGTACAACCCCCGCCATTGCAGAAAAAGACTTTTGGGTGGTGTGGGTATTAAGTCGTGTATTTGCCAATGCTGAGCTGGCACGTATTTTAAAGTTTAAAGGTGGTACCAGTTTATCTAAAGTTTTTGGTTTAATCGGCCGCTTTTCTGAAGATATAGACTTAATTTTAGATTGGCGCGAAGTGGTGCAAGAAGACCCACTTGCCGAGCGAAGTAAAAACAAACAAAACATATTTAACGAAGCGACCAATGCTGAAGCAGTTCACTATATTGATACTGTGCTACTGCCTCAGGTTCAGCAGTGCTTGGGTGACTTGTGTACATGTAGTATTGATGCAGTAAACCCGCATGCTATCAATATCCGTTACCCTGCGGCCTTTGGTGATGCTTATTTGCGGCCAGAAATATTATTGGAAATAGGCCCATTGGCTTCTTGGTTGCCTTCTGATGTATTTGCGATTACACCTTACGCAGCACAATACTTTGCACATGTTTTTGAAAAACCTAGCTGCAACGTACCAACCATATTAGCCGAACGCACCTTTTGGGAAAAAGCGACTATTTTGCATCAAGAGGCGCATCGTGCAAAAAATAAGCCTATACCATCGCGATACTCACGCCATTATTATGATTTGGCGCGTTTAGCTTTATCTGATGTTAAGCATAAAGCATTAGCCGATTTGGAAATGCTGGCAGCGGTAGTGACTTTTAAGCAAAGGTTTTATCCAAGCGCTTGGGCGCAGTATGAATTGGCAAAGCCACCCACTTTAAAGCTTATTCCACCAGAGGCGAGGTTAAGTGAGCTAGCAAAAGATTATCAAGCCATGCAAAACATGATTTTTGATAAACCGTTAAGCTTTGCTGAAGTGATACAAACACTGACTACACTAGAAAAAGAAATTAACGCACTAGGGAGCGTTTAATGGCGGCTAAGCTGACTGAATCAGAAATCGAAACTCTCGCCATAGAGCGCTTGCAGGCGCTTGGGTTTGACTATATTTATGGACCTGATATTGCGCCAGAAGCAGCGCAAGTAGAACGCGCTAGCTTTGCCGAAGTGTTGTTGTTTGGTCGCCTGCGTAATGCGGTTGCACGCATTAACCCAACCCTGCCAGCCGCAGCGTTGGATGAAGCCATTAAAACCATCCAACGCATTAGTTCACCCGAGTTATTAGCCAATAACGAGGCGTTTCATCGATTGCTGACTGAGGGCGTGAATGTCAGTTATCAGAAAGATGGCAATACACGCGGCGATTTGGTTTGGCTAGTCGATTTTGACAACCCAGATAACAACGAATTTTTGGTCATTAACCAGTTCACTATTATTGAGAACAACCAAAACAAACGCCCCGATTTAATTTTGTTTATAAATGGTTTGCCGCTGGTGGTGATAGAGCTTAAAAACGCTGCTGACGAAAATACCACCATCACCTCTGCTTTTAAACAATTAGAAACCTATAAAAAGACTATTCCTAGCTTATTTACCTATAACGGCTTTGTGGTGGTATCTGATGGTTTGGAAGCTAAAGCGGGCAGCATCTCCGCAGGCTTAAGCCGCTTTATGGCTTGGAAGAGTGCCGATGGAAAGGCTGAAGCCTCTCACCTTATCAGCCAGCTTGAAACGTTGATTAACGGCATGCTCAATAAAGCGACGCTGTTAGATTTAATTCGTCACTTTATCGTTTTTGAAAAGTCATCAAAAGAGGATGCTGCTACAGGTCAAATCAGTATCAGCACGGTTAAAAAACTGGCAGCGTATCACCAATATTACGCGGTGAATGCGGCGGTGATTTCTA
>JAYVRE010000155.1:0-8286 GCA_043776535.1 Methylotenera sp.
TTGCATGACATTAACAAAGGCTGATTTGGCCGATTTATTATTTGAGCAAGTAGGCTTAAATAAACGTGAGGCAAAAGACATGGTAGAAGCGTTTTTTGAAGAAGTGCGCACCGCCCTAGAAACAGGTGATAGCGTGAAATTATCAGGTTTTGGCAATTTTGAGCTACGCAAAAAATCTGAGCGTCCAGGCCGCAATCCAAAAACGGGCGAAGAAATTCCTATTACTGCGCGCCGCGTGGTTACGTTTCATGCCAGCCAAAAATTAAAAAGCAAGGTAGAAGAGCATTACGCCCAATAAGGCAGTCATTAAACTATGCAAGATCACACCAAACTCCCACAGTTACCGCCCATCCCCGCCAAGCGCTACTTTACTATTGGCGAGGTCAGTGAGTTGTGTGGTGTAAAACCGCATGTATTGCGCTATTGGGAGCAAGAGTTTACCCAACTTAAGCCAGTAAAACGTCGTGGTAACCGCCGCTATTATCAACATCACGAAGTATTGCTGATTCGCAAAATTCGTGAGCTATTGTACGAGCAAGGCTTTACTATCAGTGGCGCACGCAATCGTTTAGATGGCGCAGAGCAAGTTGCGGAAACTGCAATGATGCCAACTTCAAGTAGTCAGCAATCACATAATTCAATCGCTTCGCTAAGTAATACGTTTGATTTGGTAAATTTTAAAACCGAGCTACGCGAAGTCATTCAACTGTTGCGCGCTTAACAGTTCGCTCCTAAACACTCAAATTATTGTATGTAAAAATGCGCCAAGGGCAATCTGCCTTGGCGCTTTTCATTTATAATGTGGGTTCGTTGCAATCTAATTGCAATGCGGTTCGGGGCGTAGCGCAGCCTGGTAGCGTACTTGTCTGGGGGACAAGGGGTCGCAGGTTCAAATCCTGCCGTTCCGACCAATCACACTACCCACATTCTCGTGGTTATTTCAAAACACTAATTAACTGCCTTTTATTTAATAGTAATTTTTCAAGTTAACAGAATAAACAGTTAACACTTGTTGCAAGTTTAAACTAAGTGAGGTTGCACTGAACTTGCGCGCTATGCTTCGCAAATTATGTCTGGTGCATGTGCGTAATAACAACAAGTAAGTAGTTCTTGGCAACAATCTCACACTTAAATATGTAATATGCACTCAACACATAGTACGATTATATAATAAGTTTTTGGAGGAACAACTAATGAAAAATACAATCGTATTAACTGCCATATTAAGTGCTATGTATGGTGTTTCAAGTTTTGCGGATGAATCACTAAAGGCAGAAGTTGAAAAACCATCTGCCGAGGCCGCAGCAGTTTCTGGCAAAGCGCCCGAAACTAAAGAGCCCGAGCCACCTTGGGATTTATCATTTACACTTAATTTTGTTTCTGATTACCGTGCGCGTGGCATTTCACAAACTTGGTTAGCGCCAGCAGTGCATGGCAGTATCGATTTAACGCATGAAAGCGGTTTTTATACTGGCGTTTGGGCGTCGAATGTATCTGACGAATCAACAGCTGGTGCGAATGAGGAAATTGATGTTTATGTTGGCTATGGTAATGACATTAAAGCAGTAGAAGGTTTAAGTTATACGACAGGCTTATATGGGTATCTTTACCCAAGCGGTAATTATAGTAAGTTTGATGCGTTAACCAGCGTTGATGGGTCAAAACGCCGTGAAACGTATGACACTTTTGAGTTGATGGGTGGCTTGACCTACAAATGGTTGACAGCCAAAGCGTGGGTAACTTTGACCGATTATTTCGGCCAAAATAGAAAAACTGGTTGGACACGTGGAACAAAAGGTTCAACCTATTACGAGCTTTCTGCAAATGTGCCACTACCTTTTTGGGGTTTAGATTTAATCGCTGGCGTTGGTCGCACGCATGTGCCTGGTAAAGTGAGTTCTGATCCTGCTTTTCTATTACCTAATAGCGATTTTGACGGCGTTTTGGTCAGAGAAAAAAAATTGGATTATACTGACTATAGATTAGGTATCAGCAAATCTCTCGAACTGAAAGAGGCAGCAACGTTTACTACAAGCCTTACCTATATTGGTGCGACCAATAGCGGATCAAATGATTACTGGGGCAAAAATGGTTATGGTGGTGGTAGCGTGATTCCTAACTCTAAACCAAAAAATATTGGCCAACAAACAGTGGTTTTAAATATTGGTGTTAATTTCTAAATTAAGCAAAAAATAAAAAGCTGGCATTGGCCAGCTTTTTTATTGCCCTGTTAATTACTAACTTAGTTTTAAGTATTTTTTTACAGTTAGTATGCAACTAGTTTATTTTAAACACATTTACATTTTTTAATCACAGCTTACCACTCGGTTAGCTTCATATAAGCTGCACCAAATAAGCATTGGACTGAGCAATCTGCCCTTAATTAGTGCATATGTGCTAACTTGATTAAATATCAGGCTGTTATGAAGATAAGTGTATGATTTAATAATATATTTTTTATAAAAATAAATTTTTCTCATAATTTTTATGTATCTTTAAACTATTTAAACCATTCAAATTGTATTTTTTATGCAATTCTTTAGTGCTAGGTGTAGCTTAATTCAAGTATAAGTAATTGATTTTAATATAATAATTATTGGCATATTATTTGCTAATAATAATTGTAACTTTATTAACGATTATTTTACTAGGGAATAAATATGCGTATAAGCCTAATCACTTTAGCACTATTAAGTACTTTTTCAATAACATCATTCGCGGAAGATGCGCCCAAAACGCATTCACACCCTGAAGAAAAGGGGGTGTTTCCTGCTACACCTGCCGCTACACCTGTCGCTGAACCAGCATCCCCATGGACGCTTTCTTCTAACATCAGTGTAGTTTCAAATTATTATGCGCGTGGTGTTTCACAATCTTGGAACATGCCTGCAATACAAGGCGGTGCAGATATTTCACACAGCAGTGGTTTTTATGCTGGCGTGTGGGGTTCTAGCATTTCAGAGCGTACTTATGTAGGTGCAAGTACTGAGTTTGACGTTTATGGTGGCTATAACGGTACCATTGCTGCGGTAGAAGGTATGGGTTGGACTGTTGGTGCAATTGGGTATTTCTATCCAGGTGGTGGTTGGGATAAATATGACCTGCTAACAGCTGTTCAAGGTAGAAAAGTTAAAGAAGATTTCTCTACATATGAAGGTAATGTTGGTTTGTCTTATAAATGGCTAAGTGCAAAAGCTTCTGTTACTTTGGGTGAGTGGTATGGCGCTAATAAAGATACAGGTTGGACTAAAAGCAGTAGCGGCTCAACCTATATTGAGTTAAACGCAAATATACCTTTACCAATCTGGGGTTTAAATCTAATTGGTCATGTAGGTCGCTTAGATGTTAAAGGTGAGTTGAGTCAAGATCCATTCTTTGCTGGGTCTAACACGAATGCAGATGGTAATATTGTAGAAGCAAAAGCTGATATGACAGACTATAAAATTGGTTTAAGCAAAGCTTTTGAAATTGCTGGCACAACTGGCTGGAATGGTGGTTTATATTACACAGGCGGTACCAATGGTGGTAGTGGTGGTTATTGGGGTACTAGAGGCTACGGCGGTTCAAGCTTTACCACAAAACCTGGATCAAAAGATTTAACAGATGACACTTTTATTTTAACACTTGGTCGTGCGTTCTAATTTAGTTTTTTAAGCCATAAAAAAGGGTGCCTCGGCACCCTTTTTTGTTGTTAAACTCTTGTTGCTTAAATTTCTTATTTCATCGTTGGCATTACAAACTCGCTGCCTTGTGATTTGTTATTTGCTGGCCAGCGCGAAGTCGTAGTTTTTAAGCGCGTATAAAAACGTATGCCTTCCTCGCCGTAAATGTGATGATCGCCAAATAGCGAGCGTTTCCAGCCGCCAAAGCTGTGAAAGGCAATAGGCACGGGGATGGCAACGTTAACGCCTACCATGCCCACTTGTACTCGGCGGGTGAATTCGCGCGCAGTTTCGCCATCGCGGGTAAATATGGCAGTGCCGTTACCAAACTCGTGGTCGTTCACTAGTTTTAACGCCTCTTCAAAGTTATTGGTGCGGATTACTGACAACACAGGACCGAAGATTTCTTCTTTGTAAATGCGCATGTCTTGGGTCACATGGTCGAACAAGCAGGGCGCTAAAAAGAAGCCTGTCTCAAAGCCTTTGTGCAAATAACCACGGCCATCAATCACCAGTTTCGCACCTTCAGTCACGCCTAAATCGACATAAGATTTCACTTTTTCAAAATGCTGTGGCGTTACTAAAGGCCCCATGTCGGCCTTCTCGTTTAAGCCTTGGTCTATGGTGATTGTTTTGACTTTTTCTTGCAGTTTTGCGACTAACTTATCTGCGATGTCGCCCACTGTTACCGCCACTGAAATCGCCATGCAGCGCTCACCAGCCGAGCCGTAACCCGCGCCAATTAAGGCATCTGCTACTTGGTCAATATCTGCATCTGGCATCACTACTAAATGATTTTTTGCGCCGCCAAGCGCCTGTACGCGTTTACCATTTTTAGTGCCTGTGCTGTAAATATGTTCAGCAATCGGCGTTGAGCCGACAAAACTAATCGCTTGAATGCGTTTGTCTGACAGCAAAACATCAACCGCTTCTTTGTCGCCATTCACCAAGTTAAACACGCCTGCTGGCAAACCCGCTTGTGCCAATAAATCTGCCAACATGAGTGAAGCAGAAGGCGTTTTTTCAGATGGTTTTAACACAAAGGTGTTACCAGTCGCCAAGGCCACTGGAATCATCCACAATGGCACCATAATCGGGAAGTTAAACGGCGTAATACCAGCAACTACGCCCAGCGGCTGTCGCGTGGAGTAAGTGTCAATCCCCGTGCCGACTTGGTCGTTAAAGTCGCCTTTCATCAAGTGTGGTATGCCACAAGAAAATTCGACCACCTCGATGCCGCGCGTGACTTCGCCGCGCGCGTCAGAAATGGTTTTGCCGTGCTCTAGCGAAATGGCTTTGGCTAAGTCATTCGCGTGTTCATCTAATAACGCTTTGAATTTAAACATGATTCTGGCGCGACGCAGTGCTGGCGTGGCCGCCCAAGCGGGAAAAGCCGCTTGGGCGGCATCAATTGCGGCGACTGTTTCTGCGGCAGTAGCATTATTTAAGTGTGCTGAAACCTCGCCAGTGGCAGGGTTATAGACGGGGCTTAAGCGGCTACCCGCGCCAGCCACGTGCTTGCCGTTAATATAATGGCCGATAACGCGGATATTTAAGTTGGCGGTATTCATGTTGTTTGCTCCAATTTACGTTCTAAATGTTTGTAATGGCCAAGCTCAATTAAAGCGGCATGTTCTAAAGCACTTTGCGCTGCCCATGCTTGCTCGTTTTTAAGATAATTATTAGCGTTTAAACCTGCTTCACCGTGCTTTGATATTTGCTCAGCCACGTGTTTAATCGAATCTGATAGCGTATTAAAAATGCGGTCAATCTCATGTTTTTCTATTGTTAATGGCGGTGAAACGGCGATAATGTCGCCCGTGTAGCGCACGTGCAGGCCGAGTTCGTAACATTTCAAATACACGGCGAATGCAAATGCGCCTGGTTTTCCTAAATTATGGTCTGGTTCAAACTCAATACCCGCCACCAATCCAAGGTTGCGAATATCACGCACCATTGGCAAGCCCTTCAAGCTATGCGCGGCCGCTTCAAAATAGGCGCTTAAACCCGCAGCGCGGTCTTCTAATTTTTCTGCCGCAAAAATATCCAAAGTAGTAATGGTCGCTGCACATGCGATAGGTATCGCACTGTAGGTATAGCCGTGCGGCAATTCGATTGCACCAGCGGGAGATTTCTCCATAAATGCATCGTAAATTTCGCGCTTCACCGCCACCGCGCCCATCGGTACAACTCCATTTGTGAGGCCTTTGGCGCAGGTAATAATATCGGGGATGACATCAAAATAATCCGCACCCCATTGAGTACCCAAGCGGCCAAATCCCGTAATCACCTCGTCAAAAATCAGCAAAATACCGTGTTTATCGCAAATTTCGCGCAGGCGTTTTAAATAACCTTTGGGTGGAATCAGCACGCCAGCCGAGCCCTGCATGGGCTCAACGATCAGCGCGGCGATGGTGGATGGGTCATGCAGCGTTAAAATGCGCGCTTCAAATTCATTCGCCAGCGCGATACCGCCTTCCTCTGGCACACCTTTGGTAAAAGCATTTTTTGTAATGTCGAGCGGGTGGCGAATGTGATCCACGCCTGCCAAACTATTGCCAAACGCTTTGCGATTGCCCGCGATGCCACCTACCGAAATACCGCCAAAATTCACGCCATGATAGCCGCGCTCGCGTCCAATTAGCTTGCTGCGAAGTGGGTTGCCGCAAACACGATGATAGGCCAGCGCAATTTTTAGTGCGGTGTCGGCGGACTCAGAACCTGAGTTAGTAAAAAAGATACGATCTAGCCCAGCAGGCATGTATTCTGCCAAGCGCGTCGCTGCCTCAAACGCCATCGGGTGGCTACTTTGAAACGCAGGCGCGTAATCGAGCGTGAGTAATTGCTTACCTACCGCAGATGCGATTTCCTCGCGCCCATGCCCCGCAGGCGTGCACCACAAGCCCGCAGTGCCGTCGAGCACCTGCTTATCATCCATTGTCGTGAAATAATTGCCCTTGGCCGCCTTAAATAGCCTTGGCATGGCTTTAAATTGGCGGTTAGCGGTAAATGGCACCCAGTAATGCGATAAATCGGGAAGCTTGACTGGCTTAGCGTTTGACATAAATGAAATCCTTAAACATTATTTATCACCCCCCTTCATTCCCGCGCAGGCGGGAATCCAGTTTAGGTGGTTACTAGCGCGTTTACAATAAACTATCATTCATGGCTGCCACTCTGACTGGATACCAGCCTCCGCTGGTATGACGGCTTTAACGATACTAACAATCTAATCTTCGAGTGTTTAGCATATTATGTCAAGACTGGTTTTTAAAGTAACTAACTTATTGATTTTAATGCTATTAATTTTATGACTGTTATTGTATATTTAACACTTTAAACACTTGCGAGTATTTAGCATGGAAATAGAAGTTGGCACTCGTTTACGCATGATTCGATTGAGGTATCAATTATCGCAACGTGCGCTGGCAAAGCGAGCGGGCGTGGCTAATGCCAGCTTTCGCTAATTGAATCGGGCAGCACCAGCCCATCGGTAAGCGCGCTCAAGCGCATATTAGCGGGCTTCCCCATGACATTGGCGGAGTTTTTTTCTGACGAATTGCCTGGGATGCAAAGTGAAGTGTTTTACCGCGCCGAATCACTCACCGAAATTAGCGGCGGCGAAGGTATTTCGTACCGCCAAATCGGCTCGGCCAAGGCAGGCCATGCACTGCAAATTTTGCACGAAACTTATGAAGTAGGTGCGGATACTGGACTGATTATGCTGCAACACGAAGGCGAGGAGGGTGCGGTCATTCTCACAGGCAGGTTAGAAGTCACCGTGGGCGAGGCCACACGGGTATTGGGCGCTGGAGATGCTTATTATTTTAACAGTCGTCAACCGCATCGTTTTCGTAATGCTGGGAATGAAATTTGTACGCTGGTAAGCTCGTGCAGCCCGCCGACTTTTTAGGATTTAGACTTGCATTATATAATATTGTGACTAACCCGTTTCTTTATGCAGCTTACTTTCTAGCCGATTCCCCGCTGCATTTAAACTTCAAAAGGCGCATATTTTCTTGCTTGCAGGGCATGCCTTATTTGAGCTGCAAATGCACGGATTTGTTCGAGCGTATTGCTGGTGCTAATTTGTTTGCAAGCACCTTGTTGGCAATTGGCAGCCAAAGTAAACGCGCTGTGCCATTAGTATGTTGTTGAATCGCAAAAAAGTCTAGCGATAATGGGTAAGTTACGTAGCGGCAAATCATTGGTATGCCACAAATTATTGGTCTCACGCTTTCGCCGACGATACTGCTGATGAGTTTGGACAAAGCAGCGGCGTTGTGGGCTTGCGCTGCCAAGCCAGTAATCATGCTGCCGCCAGAGAATATTTCGGCAACTTTAACGCCGCTTTCTGCAAACCAATTGGCGATTAATTTGGCGACTTTTTCTATGTCGATATTTTGATTGGCGAATGGTGTAAATACTGGCTCTGATTTATACAAAACTTTTACATCATCCAGCTGCATGTGGCCTGTAGCGCTGCTTCTGGCTATTTTCGCGCTTGCAAGCAAGGCGCTACTGGTGGTTGAGCCAAAATCTAGCCCAAGTAGAATAACGCGTTTTGTCTCCCCAGCTTGCATGATTAATTGCTATCGTTGTTGATATTTAACGGCAGCGCAAA
>JAYVRE010000156.1:0-2148 GCA_043776535.1 Methylotenera sp.
ACTAGTAAACGTGACTGGTAAGTTTTACCTGCTATATTTAATAAATCTGACAACATTTGCTTCCTTCAAATACTGTAGGTCGGACTTAAGTCCGACAAATCGGGTTAAAACCCGACCTACTTTTTATACTAGTGCTAGCCACCACCAACAGCACCCACAATTTCCAGTTTATCGCCATCTTGCAAATTTACAGCATCAAACTGACTTCGTGGCACAATTTCACCATTTTTTTCAATGGCTAAACGTTGT
The DNA here is from genome assembly GCA_043776535.1 of Methylotenera sp. Lineage (GTDB taxonomy): Bacteria > Pseudomonadota > Gammaproteobacteria > Burkholderiales > Methylophilaceae > Methylotenera_A. The sequence continues at coordinate 250 of JAYVRE010000156.1, forward strand.
CCAGTTAAATTAAGTGTCACCACTAGCGCAGAAATTGTCATATTCTCGCTATCTAATTGCCTAACATTGCCATTAATAGAAATTTTCATTTGTGCCCATTTAATAAATACGCATAGATATGCATAGATACACCCATATTCTACGGCGATTGCGCGTATTTTTCCTAGTTTTAATACTTAATTTTAATGACTAATTATTTTGGTACAACTATTGCTTTAACTATTACATAAGTTTAAATATTAAAAAATAATTATATTTTGTGTATTCCGTAACTGATTGCCTGCGTTGATAGGTAAAAATGTAATTATTTTAATGATTTACCGACTAAATCTCACACACAATTGAATTAAGTTGGTCAATAAACTCACAAGCTACAGGAACAAAATTCCAGTAGATTTAACTCCCAAAAGGAAAATATAATGCATGCACTAAAATTACACGCTTCAAGTATTAAAAACGTAACAAAAACCAAACTCACTGATGAATCTATCGAGTCGGCAACCAAGCAAAATCCTAATGCAACAACAGATTCTAAAGTTGTAGATTTGCTAAAGCCAATCAGCTTTAGCCTCACCTTGGAAGCTTATTGCGATTGTGTTTAGTTAAAACACTTAGGCTATAAGCCTAGCAATAAATTAGTCGCAAATAAAAAAGTGGGTAGCGTTTAAGCAACGAATTTCACCCACCTTTTTTATTTTCTCTCTACTCAATCGCCAATTGCGGACGTTTTGGTTCTGGCCAATCTAAATGGTAGAACTGACCGCGTGGCTGATCTTTACGCTCGTAAGTATGTGCGCCAAAATAATCACGTTGGCCTTGCAATAAGTTGGCTGGTAAATCTGCGCTTCTATAGCCATCGTAGTACGCCATCGCCGCGCTAAAGCCTTGTGCGGGTATGCCATTAGTCACAGCCAAGGCAATCACTTTACGCCAGCCAGCTTGACCATCGTTCATGGCTTTGGTGAAGTATGGGTCTAGCATCAGGTTTTTTAAACGTGAATTGAGTGCGTAAGCTTGGGTGATTTTTTGTAAAAAGCGGGCGCGAATAATACAGCCGCCACGCCAGATTTGCGCCAGTTCACCAAAATTAAGTTTCCAGTTATACGCTACTTGCGCTTTATCCATCAGCTGGAAACCTTGTGCATAAGCGCAAATCTTGCTGCAATATAGCGCGTTTTTGATCGCATCAATAATGGCCTTTTTATCTGTTTCGTGTTTAATCACAGGGCCTTTTAAAATTTTGCTGGCTTCTACACGCTCTTCTTTTAAGCTAGAAAGCGCACGCGCATACACCGCTGCGGCAATGGCGTTGGCAGGTGCGCCAAGCTCAAGCGCATTGGCTGCTGTCCATTGACCAGTGCCTTTTTGGCCTGCGGTATCTAAAATTTGATCCACCAAGAAGCCTTGAGTCATTGGATCTTTTTGTTGCAGAATATCGGCAGTAATTTCAATTAAATAACTGGATAATTCGCCTTTGTTCCATTCTGCGAATATTTTACCAATTTCGTCAGCAGGCATGCCAAGCAAGTTTTTCATCAACCAATACGCTTCGCAAATAAGCTGCATATCGATGTATTCAATGCCATTGTGTACCATTTTTACATAATGGCCAGAGCCGTCTGGGCCAATGTATTCCGCACATGAAAAGCCGCCTTCAACGGGCTTGCCAGGCTTGCCGCCTTCCATTGGCTCGCCTGTTACTGAATCAACTTTTGCAGCAATGTCGCGCCAAATTGGTTCTAAACTCGCCCACGCTTTGCGCGTGCCAGATGGCATTAAACTTGGGCCAAAACGTGCACCTGTTTCGCCACCAGAGACACCAGAACCGATGAAATCAATGCCTTTTACCGCCAACTCTTTTTCGCGACGAATAGTTTCTGTCCATAATGAATTGCCGCC
>JAYVRE010000157.1:0-8279 GCA_043776535.1 Methylotenera sp.
CCACTTTTTTTAATTTGCAGCAGCTGTATTGAATATTGGCTTATACCTTGGCAGCAGCCGCTACTTCAGCAGCATAATCTACCACTGCTTTTTCAATACCTTCGCCCACCGTAAACATGGTGAATGAAGCAACTGAGGCGTTTTTAGATTTCAATAAAGATTCAATGGTAAATTTATCATCCTTAACGAACACTTGGCTTAGCAAAGTCACTTCTTTTAAAAACTTTTGCACGGTGCCATCGGCGATTTTTTCTAACATCGCTTCTGGTTTGCCTGCTTCTTTGGCTTTTTCAATCGCAACGCGGCGTTCCGTATCAATTAAATCCTGTGAAATGCCGCTAGCATCTAGTGATTTAGGCTTAGCCGCTGCAATGTGCATGGCAATATCTTTAGCAAGCATGTCGTCGCCGCCTACCAAATCGACCAGCACGCCAATTTTACTGCCGTGTACATAACTGGCCAATTTTCCTTGCACCGCTGGGCGTACAAATCTTCGTGGCGTGATGTTTTCGCCAATTTTGCCAACCAATTGTGCGCGGGTTTCTTCAACCGTAGCGTCACGCATAGGCAGCGCGTTCACAGCTGTAATATCTGCCGCGTCGCTGGTAGCAACAATGCCAGCCAATTCGTTTACAAATTTCAAAAAATCTTCGTTTTTTGCACAAAAGTCAGTTTCAGAGTTCACTTCAATCATCGCACCAGTTTTACCATCGGCGCTAATAGAAATGCCTACTGTACCTTCAGCGGCCACCCGGCCTGCAGCTTTACTGGCTTTGTTGCCAAAACGTACGCGTAAAATTTCTTCACCGCGCGTCATGTCGCCCTCGGCTTCTGTGAGTGCTTTTTTGCAATCCATCATCGGTGCGTCGGTGCGATCGCGTAATTCTTTTACCATGCTTGCCGTGATTTCAATTATGCTTTCAGCCATTTTTAGCTCCTAAACTTAATATTATTGAATTCTGAATATTATTGAATTCTGAAAAAAGAAAAAGGGGCTGCACGCCCCTTTTTACTTATGTGAATTACTCAGCTGCAACTTCAGCTGGCGCTTCTGCTACTGTTTCTTCTTTAGCAGATTTAACCAATTCGGTAAGCGCATTGGCGCGGCCATCTAACACCGCATCAGCGATACCACGTGCATATAAACGAATTGCACGGCTAGAGTCATCATTGCCTGGAATAATATAAGCCACACCGTCTGGTGAGTTATTCGTATCCACAATGCCAATCACTGGAATGCCTAATTTAGCCGCTTCAGTAATCGCTCCGCTTTCATGGCCAACGTCAACAATAAAAATGGCATCTGGCAAGCCGCCCATCTCTTTAATACCGCCAATAGAACGTTCTAATTTTTCAATTTCACGTTTATAACCTAGTGCTTCTTTTTTGCCGAATTTTTCTAAGCTGCCATCTAATAGCATTGCATCAAAATCGTGTAAACGTTTGATTGATTGTTTTACTGTTTTAAAGTTAGTGAGCATACCGCCCAACCAACGATGGTTTACATAAGCACAGCCTGCACGCACGGCTTCTTCTTTCATAATATCGCGCGCTTGACGTTTGGTACCTACGAATAAAATACGACCCTTGTTAGCCGCCAACGTGCGCGTATATTTAAGCGCATCTTCAAAAAGTGGCAGTGTTTTTTCAAGGTTTACAATATGAATTTTGTTACGATCACCAAAAATGTACTCTGCCATTTTCGGGTTCCAATAACGGGTTTGGTGGCCAAAGTGAACACCGGCCTCAAGCATTTGACGCATAGTAACTGACATTGTATTGCTCCATGTAAAGGGTTAACATTACATTCATCCACAATATTTGAACCTTGTTCAAACACCCTGTACGGGATGATGCATTGATTTTACTTAATCAACGTGATTGCTAATTAAGAGGCGCGATTATATCTAAATTAATGTTTATATTCAATGAAACTTTGTAAACAATCTACAAATAAACTTGCTTAGGTTAGAATGCTTATTTTTTAAATTAGCTTACAAACTTGCTTCATTTTTTATATGCTCTACAAGCCGCATGGATGCTGTATTACAGAGCATTATTTTAAATGTTTAACGCAATTAAATAGCAATTCATAAATATTTAAACTGAGCCACCTCTCACTTTTATGCTATCGTAGATTATATGTTTAAACGACTGACGCTCAATTTTGTTTTGGTTTTGTTGTTTGCCTTTGCGCAAATAGGCGCGGTAACGCACGAAATTAGCCACTTCAGCCATTATAAACAAAACCAGCAAGATAAGAATACCCACGGTGAGCAGTGTAAGCAATGTATTGGTTATGCTGAAGTGGCTGGAGGATTGGTAGGTAAAAGCTTTGCTTTACCTGCCATTAACGCCCACTTTGTCGCCAGCACCCACTACAATCTAAGCAGCCAACCTGCCCTCAATGTCTCTTACTCCGCCCGTGCCCCGCCTCTAAACACTTAAATACAAATATTTCAGCAATTACTTGTTGACTGCGCTCTATTTATTTAAGATTTTTTGAGGAATTTACCATGTATCGTACACGCCCAATACAGTTGCGCGCATTTTTTGCGCTTAAGCCACTATATTTTGCATTATCTAGTTTATTAGCCCACAACACATACGCACAGGAACCCACTAAGATTGACTTAGCGCCAGTAGCCGTCACGGGCAACCCATTAGGCGTAGGCTCAGATGAGCTTGTAGTACCTGTAACAGTATTAAACGGTCGAGAGTTAAGCCTGCGCCGAGCCAGCACATTAGGCGAAACATTGAATGGTATTCCTGGTGTAACCGCTACTCAATTTGGGCCAAATGCGTCGCGCCCTGTTATTCGCGGGCTAGATGCTGAGCGCGTTAAAATCATGCAAAACGGCGTTGGTATTTTAGATGCATCAAGTTTAAGTTTTGACCATGCTGTAGGCATAGACCCACTGATTATTGAGCAAATTGATGTGGTACGTGGCCCAGCGGCCCTGTTGTATGGCGGCAGCGCCATAGGTGGCGTGGTCAATGCCATTGATCACCGAATTCCCACCGAAAAAGTGGACGGTATTTTAGGCCGTGCAGAAGCGCGCTTTGGCGGCGCAGAAAATCAACGCAACGGCGCAGCAGTGGTGGATGTAGGCAACGGCCAATTTGCGATTCATGCAGATGCCTACAAACGTAAAACGGATGATTTAGCTATTCCTGGTTTTGCAGTTTCGCGCCGAAAAAATAATGCTGACGGCACACCGCGAGAAAGTCGCGGCAAGCTAGTTAATAGTAGCTCAGAAGGTGATGGTGGTGCGATTGGTGCATCACTTACTTTTGATAACGGCTATATCGGCACATCGTATTCCACCCTCAACAACAACTATGGCACCGTGGCAGAGGAAGCTGTGCGTATAGACATGAAAAGTGACCGTTGGGATGTAGCGACTGAATTTAAAGACTTGGGTCCTGTTATAAATCGCGTGAAATTTCGCATGGCGCACACAGATTACCTCCATAAAGAGCTTGAAAGTGGGGTAGTTGGCACCATTTTTAAAAACCGTGGTTTAGAAGGCAGCTTTGAGGCGAGCCATACACCTATTAGCACATCAATTGGTAACATTAGTGGCGTTGCTGGCTTACAGTTTGGTAACACCACTTTTTCTGCGCTGGGCGCAGAAGCGTTTGTGCCAAGTGTTAACACCCAAAGCAAAGCACTTTATCTTTATGAAGAATTACCTATTGATGCACATAAAATCACTTTTGGAGCACGCATAGGCCACACTTCAGTCGATTCTAGTTCTGATGCAAAATTTGGCGCAGGCCAAAATAATGGCTTTAACACTAAAAATTTAGCCTTAGGCGGGCTGTATAGCATTAACAACAATTGGTCGCTAACCAGTAACTTATCGCATAATGAGCGTGCACCTAGCTATTTTGAGTTATACGCCAACGGTGCACACATAGCCACTGGCCAGTTTGAAGTGGGTAATAGCCGCTTTAGCAAAGAGCGCTCTAACGGCATTGATGCGCAAATACGCTGGAAAGAAGGCAAAGATTCATTTAACATTGGCACTTATTACACGCGTTTTAGTAATTTTATAGCCACGTTTAACACGATTAACACGCGCGGCTTAGATGGCGAGTTAAACCCCATAGATGCTGATGGTGACGGCGTAGCAGATGGTTCAGGTAAAGGTATTTTGCCTGAAGCCCAGTTTTTAGCGGTGCCAGCTGTTTTTAAGGGCTTAGAGGCTGAAGGTAAATTTAACATTGCCGATAACCTTAACTTAAACCTACGTGGTGATTATGTACATGCTACTAATATGCGTACAGGTGATTACTTACCGCGCATTTCACCGCTACGTTTAGGTGCTGGTTTACAGTATCAAATAGGCAGCTTTAATGCCCGTTTAGATGCTTTGCATGCTTTTAAGCAAAATCGCACCGCAGACAATGAACTCGTAACCGATGCCTACACAGATGTAAGTGCGCTTGTCGCCTACAAATTGCCTGTTAAGCTGAATATCGAATTGTTTGCTAAAGCCAATAATTTGCTCAACCAAGAAATTCGAGAGCATGCATCATTTTTAAAAGATATTTCAACTGCGGGAGAACGGTCGCTGTTAATTGGCGCGCGCGCAGATTTTTAATTATTCTGCTCAATATGCGCTAAACAGCAAGCTGCTGGCATGCTAAAATAATACCAATTATTTACATGCAAGCACCTACATGGCCATTAACATCAATAACGCAGAAGACATCGCAAAAATGCGCATTGCGGGCAAGCTAGCCTCCGAAGTGCTTGATTATATTACGCCTTTTGTGGTGCATGGTGTGACTACAGAAAAATTAGATCAGCTTTGTCACGATTACATTGTGAACGTGCAAAAAGCGATTCCTGCGCCCTTAAACTACGCGCCAGATGGCCATACGCCCTACCCTAAATCTATTTGCACCTCGGTCAATCACCAAATTTGCCATGGTGTGCCAAGTGATAAAGTATTGAAGAATGGGGATATTGTTAATATTGACATTACCGTGATTAAAGATACTTACCACGGCGATACTTCGCGTATGTTTCATGTCGGCGAAACCTCGATTCAAGCCAAACGTTTAAGCGAAATTACTTATCAAGCCATGTGGCTAGGTATCCGCCAAGTGAAGCCAGACGCGACTTTAGGCGATATTGGCCATGCTATTCAAAGCTTTGCTGAAGGTAATGGTTACAGCATTGTGCGTGAATTTTGCGGGCACGGCATAGGCACAAAATTTCATACCGAGCCGCAAGTGCTACATTATGGCAAACCTGGTGCAGGTTTAAAGCTAAAAACAGGTATGATTTTCACCATAGAACCCATGATTAATGCGGGTAAGCGCGATATTAAACAGTTGCCCGATGGCTGGACCATTGTAACCAAAGACCGTAGCTTATCGGCACAATGGGAACACACGATTCTGGTCACAGAATCAGGCTTCGAAGTGATGACACTATCGGCTGGCTCGCCTGCAACACCTTAAATGCCAGAGAAGAAACAGCGCATACAAGCTTGGCGTGAGCGTTTAAAAACGCAACGAAATGCGCTTGAAGTTGAGTTTTCCCAGCGTAAAAATACTGCTCATGTCCTAAAAAAACAATCCCTGCTCATTGATATTCTCTTAACAGAAGTATGGCTGCAAGCCAATATCCACGCGGGTGTAGCTTTAATTGCGGTGGGGGGTTATGGGCGCGGAGAGCTTTTTCCATACTCTGATATTGACTTGCTGATTCTGCTGCCAGATCAGCATGATGACGTTTTGAATGAGCAGATTGAAGGTCTAATAGGGCAGCTGTGGGATATTGGTCTGAACGTAGGCCATAGCGTACGCACGCTAGATGAGTGCGTTGCTGAGGCCGCACAAGATGTGACCGTACAAACCAACCTGCTTGAATGCCGCTTACTTACTGGCGATGCGACGCATTACAAAAAATTTACTCAGACCATGCAGGCTTTGATGCAACCTGAGCAGTTTTTTGCGGCTAAATTGAAAGAGCAAGATAATCGTCACGCCAAATTTAACGATACTGCCTATAGCTTAGAACCGAATATCAAGGAAAGCCCTGGCGGCTTGCGCGATTTGCATATGATATTGTGGCTGACACAAAGTCAGCACTTAGGTAAAAACTGGGCCGAACTCGCAAAAAACAACATTATTAGCGCTATCGAATTACGCCAAATTAAACTGCACGAGCACAATTTGCAAACATTACGCATTCGCTTACATTATTTAGCCAAACGCCGCGAAGACCGACTATTATTTGATTTTCAAAACGAGCTAGCGGAAAACTTGGGATTACTAAACACTGCACAAAAGCGTGCTAGTGAGCAACTCATGCAAAGCTATTATAGAAGCGTTAAGTTTATTAGCTTAATCAATGAGATAACCTTAAAAACTTTAGAGTTTACATTAAGTAAAATTGTACCAATTATCACGCCAATTAACGCACACTTTGAGGCGCGAAATGGCTTGCTAGAGACTAAATCTGCGCAACTTTTGCAGCGACAACCTAGTGCGATTCTAGAATGTTTTTTGTTGTTGCAACTGCACCCAGAGCTCAATGGTATGGGTGCAAATTTACTGCGCGAACTGCAACGTGTAAAAAAAATAGTCAACAGTGATTTTCGCGATTCAAGTGAAAATAAAGCCTTATTTTTAAATATACTATCGCAGCCAAATGGTGTAAATCATAGCTTGCGCCGCATGAATAATTACGGCATTTTGGGGCAATACATACCTGCTTTCGGCAAAATTGTCGGGCAAATGCAGCATGATTTATTTCATGTTTATACCGTTGATGAGCATATTTTAAACGTGCTGGCCAATTTACGGCGCTTTGCAAAACCTGAGTTAAAACACGAATTTCCACTGTGTAGCCAATTATTTTTTGCCTTTCAAAAGCCGCATCTACTCTATCTTGCAGCCCTATTTCATGATATCGCAAAGGGTCGTGGTGGAGATCACTCTACTTTAGGTACAAAAGATGCTAGGCGGTTTTGCAAGCTACACAATTTGCCTAAAGAAGATACCAGTTTGGTGACTTGGCTGGTGGAGGCGCACCTTAAAATGTCTAGTACAGCTCAAAAATCCGATTTGTCTGATCCAAATGTTATCGAACAATTCGCAAAGTTTGTAAAAACAGAAAAACGCCTCACAGCCTTGTATTTATTGACTGTTGCAGATATTCGCGGCACCAGCCCTGTGGTGTGGAACGCATGGAAAGCGCGTTTGCTAGAAAGCTTATTTTATGCGACTAAGCACGCGCTTAATGATGAAACATTTAACGTGCAGCAAGCGATTGAAACTAGGCAGCAAGAAGCTAGACTCAAACTCGACAAATACGGGCTGCAGCCGCAATCCTATCAAGCATTGTGGGATAACGTGGGTGTTGGCTATTTTGTGCGCTTTGAACCAGATGAAATAGCTTGGCAAAGTCGCCTACTTACACCACATGTAAATAGCGTAAAGCCCATTGTACGAGCGCGTTTAAGCCCAAGTGGCGATGGTATTCAAGTGATGATTTACACGCTTGATCAAGACGATTTATTTGCACGAATATGTAACTTTTTTGATCGCATGGCTTATAACATCGTGCAAGCCAAAATTTATACAACCAATCATAACTATGCATTGGATAGTTTTATTGTTTTAGATCAATCAGGTAAGTCAGTGAGCTATAGTGGTTTGTTAAAATTTATTGAGGCCGAATTGACAGCAAAAATACTCGCCACCTTACCGCTAGAAACGCCATTGGAAGGTCGTATTAGCCGCCAAGTGAAGCACATGCCATTTGCCACACAAATTAATGTTCAAAAAGAGTTACAAGGCATTAATCACACATTAGAAATTGTTGCTGGCGATCGCCCTGGCCTACTCGCCAGAGTGGCCTTTATTTTTTTGCAACACGGCGTTGATTTGCATAATGCAAAAATTAATACGCTTGGTAACCGTGCAGAGGATAGTTTTTTGATTTCAGCTAAGCAGGGGGAAATGCTAAGTTGCAACCAAATTGTTTTACTAGAGCGTGATTTGACGAGTTTGTAGCTGAAATTTTTTATTCAGCACTATCATGCATATCAAAGCTGATTACTGGCAGCCGCCTATTTATTAAAAGGTCTAAAATAATTAAATTAGTCATGACTCTCAACCGTTGTGTGATCTAGCTCGCGCAATTTAAACTCCAGTGTACGGATGCGCTCCAAAAAAACCAACATCAACCCTAGTGCGTTTTGCTCTAGCTCAAAATCTTGCTTAAGCCGAGATAGCGTGCGTATGGATACGAT
>JAYVRE010000158.1:0-2143 GCA_043776535.1 Methylotenera sp.
CTCTGGAGTACCCGCTTTAATCACGGTTTTTTCCATCAAAGTCGCGGTTGGGCAAGCCTGTACACAGGCACCGCAGGATACACATTCTGAATCCATAAACAACTGATTACCAGCCGAAACTTTGCTGCCAAAGCCTCGACCTTCTATCGTCAGTGCAAACGTGCCTTGCGTTTCTTCGCAAGCGCGCACACAGCGGCTACACACAATGCACTTGCTAGGGTCAAAGGTGAAATATGGGTTGGATTCGTCTTTTTCTTGTTTCAGGTGGTTTTCACCTTCATAGCCATAACGCACCTCGCGCAAGCCCACCGCGCCCGCCATGTCTTGCAGCTCGCAATCGCCATTGGCGGCGCAGGTTAAGCAATCCAGCGGATGATCCGAAATATACAATTCCATCACGCCACGACGCAAGTCGGCTAATTTGCTAGTTTGCGTGTGAACTTTTATGCCTTCTGCAACTGGAGTGGTACAGCTTGCTGGGTAACCTTTGCGGCCTTCAATCTCCACCAAACACAGGCGGCAAGAGCCAAATGCCTCAAGCGAATCTGTCGCACATAATTTAGGCACAGTCACACCAGATAATTGCGCCGCATGCATAATCGACGTACCTTCTGGCACGCTGACGGTCACGCCATCAATGTCTAAACTAATGTGCTTTTCACTGATTTTCTTCGGCGTACCGTAATCCTTATTCGGGTCATAAGTGTTCACCGAATGTGAATGGGTTGTGTATTTAATGTCGTCCATGGTTCACCTCAATACCGCTTAAACGGCAACTTTCTTGGTTTCTTGAATCCCAAAATCTTCAGGAAAATGATTCATCGCGCTCAACACGGGGTATGGCGTCATGCCGCCCATCGCGCATAGCGAGCCATTAATCATGGTCTCAGATAAATCGCGTACCAGTGCCACATTTTTCGCATGTTCTTTAGGATTATCTTTATCGGCGATAATTCTATCAATTACTTCCACGCCACGCGTGCTGCCAATGCGGCACGGCGTGCATTTTCCGCAGCTTTCTATCGCGCAAAATTCAAACGCATAACGCGCCATTTTCGCCATGTCCACCGTGTCGTCAAACGCCACAATGCCGCCGTGGCCCAGCACTGCCCAAATTTTGCTAAATTCTTCGTAATCCAGCGGCGTGTCAAATTGGCTTTCGGGCAAAAATGCGCCTAATGGCCCGCCAACTTGTACGGCGCGAATTGGCCTGCCAGTGAATGAACCGCCGCCAAAATCGTACAGCAACTCACGCAAAGTTGCGCCAAATGCCAGCTCTACCAAGCCGCCGTGCTTGATGTTGCCCGCCAATTGAATCGGCAACGTGCCGCGCGAACGACCCATGCCGTAATCAGCGTAATATTGCGCGCCTTTATCCAAAATAATCGGGATTGTAGCTAAGCTTATGACATTATTTACCACGGTTGGTTTGCCAAACAAGCCTTCAATAGCGGGCAATGGTGGCTTGAAGCGCACTTGGCCGCGCTTGCCTTCTAAACTTTCCAGCAGTGAGGTTTCTTCGCCACAAATATACGCGCCCGCAGCGCGGCGTACTTCTAAGTTGAAAGTATGAGCTGAACCACAAACTTTGTCGCCCAAATAACCTGCTTTTTTGGCTTTGGCAATGGCTTCATTCAATACTTTTAACGCATGTGGGTACTCGCTACGCAGGTAAATATAGCCCATGTTCGCGCCGACTGCGATGCCCGCAATGGTCATGCCTTCAATCAGCACGAAGGGGTCGTCTTCCATAATCATGCGGTCAGAATAGGTGCCGCTGTCGCCTTCATCGGCGTTGCAGACGATATACTTTTGCTCGGATTTGCAGCCTAGCACCGTGTTCCATTTGATACCAGTCGGGAAAGCCGCGCCGCCTCTACCGCGCAAGCCAGAATCGGTGACCGCTTTTACGATTTCTGCGCCTGATAATTTAAGCGCGTTTTGCAAACCTTTATAGCCGTCATGTGCTAAATAGTCATCCAGTGAAACTGGATCGATAATGCCCACGCGGGCAAAAGTTAGGCGTTGTTGTTTTTTAAGCCAAATGAGTTCTTCAGTCAACCCCAAATTAAGCGCGTGCGCACCACCATGCAGAAAATCCGCATCAAACAAACCCGCCACGTCTTTTGGTTGCACTGGCGCA
>JAYVRE010000159.1:0-2142 GCA_043776535.1 Methylotenera sp.
ACTATGTTTGAATTTGTAAAAGATAACGCAATATTTGTCGGCCTAGTCATTGGCTCTGGTATGGCCTTGCTGTGGCCGCTATTAAATCGCGGCGCAAGCGGCGTGGCGAATGTTTCGGCAACCGAGGCGGTCATGTTAATGAGCCGCAGTAAGCCGCTGATTTTAGATGTGCGTGATGCGACGGAGTTTGCAGCAGGACACATTCAGGGCGCGAAAAATATCCCGCTTGCTGAGTTAGAGAGCCGTGTAAAAGAAATTGAAAAGTTTAAAGATAAACCAGTGTTGGTACATTGCCAGCGGGGGTTGCGAGCCAAATCCGCTTGCAGCACTTTGCGTGCGCAACAATTTAGCCAATTACATAATCTGCAAGGCGGCTTGGATACTTGGGTTGAAGCCAAATTGCCATTAATAAAAAGCGGCGTAAAAGCTTAAATCATGGCAAAAGTAATCATGTACACCTCTGCCTATTGCCCGTATTGTGCAAACGCAGAGCGCTTACTAATGGGTAGAGGCGTGACAGAAATCAACAAAATTCGTATTGATTTAGAGCCCGCGCAGCGTGTTGAAATGATGCACAAAACGGGTCGGCGTACGGTGCCGCAGATTTATATTGATGATCAACATATTGGCGGCTTTGATGACTTACGCGCGCTAGATTTGGCGGGCGGTCTAGCCCCATTGTTAGTGACGAAATAATTTTATGAACAAATTACAATAAAAAGTTAAACTTACACATTATTATTGCGCATTAATTTTACGCATTATTAAAACACTTATTTTTTAATCACAATAAACTTCATCGTTTTAGGAAAAAATTACATGGCAAAAGACAAAAATTCCGCTTCAGCAGAGGCAGCACCAGCAGAGCAAGCAAGCAACGAAAACCAACAAGCACAACCAGGCTTTGGAATCGAAAAACTATATGTTAAAGATGCCTCTATTGAAGTGCCAAATGCGCCACAAATCTTTACTGAGCACACCGCGCCGCAGGTGAATGTGGAGCTGGGTAATTCGGCCACTAGGTTGGATGACGGCGTATTTGAAGTCGCTATTAAAGTTACCGTGACTGCTAAAATTGGTGATAAAACTGCGTTTTTGGTAGAAGCAACACAAGCAGGTATTTTTGCGATTCGCAACGTGCCAGATGAAAATTTAGAAGTTATTTTGGGCGTAACTTGCCCCAATATCTTGTTCCCTTATGCGCGCGAAGCGGTTTCTGATATGGTGACCCGTGCTGGCTTTGCGCCAGTATTGTTAAACCCAATTAATTTTGAAGCTTTGTTTATGCAACAAAAGCAGCAGCAAGCTGAAAATGCAGGCGCAAAACCAAATTAAGGTTTTTAAGCTTTTGCATAAACCAGGCTTAGCTAAAGTTTTAATTTTAGCTTTGCTAAGTCTGGTTTTTTCTATTTCTGCCAATGCGCTAGAGTTTCGTTCAGTTGCGCCTGCCAAAGCCGTTCTTTACGATGCACCATCGCTAGAGGCAACAAAACTTTATATTTTGAATGCGGGTTATCCTGTTGAAATAATTGTAAATTTGGGTGATTGGTTGAAAGTGCGCGACCAACTGGGCGGTTTAAGTTGGATAGAAAATAAACATTTAAGTACCAAGCGCACGGTGCTGACCATAGAAAAAACTGACATTAAATCCACCGAAAATGCGGACTCCACATTGCTGGCGACAGTAGAAAAAGATGTCACTTTAGAACTGATGTCACCCCTTATTAATAACGGCTGGGTAAAAGTAAAGCACCGAGACGGCATGATGGGTTTTGTGCAAGCCAGCGCGCTATGGGGCGCGAATTAACGAATTAATGCTTGGGGCTGATGAATGAGTGGGCTGATTAATGAGTGGCGCAAATTATGAATAGTGTAAGCTAATGGCTAAAATCGCAGTGTTGGGTGCGGGTGCTTGGGGTACGGCGCTGGCTATGCACATCAGCAATCAACACAAGGTTTCGCTATGGGCGCGCAATGCAGGTCACGTATCTGGTATGCGCAAAGCGCGCTCCAACCCCATGTATTTGGGCGACTTTCAATTTAACGATAACTTGCACGTTGAAGATGATCTGGGCGCTGCGATTCAAAACGCTGACCTCATTTTATCGGTTGTGCCAACCGCAGGTTTCCGCGCTATTTTAA
>JAYVRE010000160.1:0-2142 GCA_043776535.1 Methylotenera sp.
CCAAGTCAAATAACGCTTATATTCCCAATCACTTACTGAGCGGCAATAATCAATCCATTCAGGCGTTTTAGTGGCTAAATATTCGGCAACAAATTCGTCGCCCAAAGCTTTAGCGAGCGAACTATCTGCTGTTAGTGCTGCCAGCGCTTCACCCAAGGTTTGCGGTAGGGTTTTAACGCCGCGCTTTACAAATTCAGCTTCACTCCACTCGTAAATATCTTCATCAATTGGTATGGGCGGCGTTAGATTTTGCTCTAAGCCTTCTAGCATGGCGGCGATTGTGCTGGCCAGCGCTAAGTAAGTATTGCTGCTGCCGTCAGTTTGGCGAAATTCCATACGATTTGCGACCGTGCGCAATACTGTGGTACGGTTGTTGTAACCCCAGCCAATGTGAGCAGCTGCCCATGTGATGCCAGAGAGTGAGCGGTCAATGACTAAGCGTTTGTATGAGTTAACACTTGGCGCATGAAACGCTGCCAATGCCGCGCTGTGAGCGAGTATGCCAGCGGCTATTTGTCGCCCCGTTAGTGATAAACCATGGGTATCGGTTTTGTCTGCCATCACAGCATTGCCTTCTTTATCAGTGAGTGATAAATGCAAGTGCAAGCCGCTTCCAGGGCGGTCTGCAAAAGGTTTTGGCATCAAGGTAAAAGTTAAGCTTGCTTCTTCTGCAATGTGGCTGGCGGCCATTTTAAATAGCGTGAATCGGTCGGCTACCTGCAGTGCATCACTATAGTGGTAGTTTAGTTCATACTGCCCACTAGCGTCTTCGTAGTCAATTTGGAATACATCAAAGCCGCATGCTGTTAAGCCAGTTTCCATTTTATGTAGTACTTCACGCATACGGGCGAGTGCTTTTAAATCGTAAGAGGGTTTATCTTGATTGTCTTTAGCACATGGAATTGGTCGGCCTTTTTCATCCGTTTCAACCTAAAAAAACTCAGGCTCGATGCCTACATTGAGTGTCCAACCACGCGTATTTAAGCGCTCTATTTACTTTAATAAAATACGACGTGAGCAGCCTGTAAAAGGCTTTCCATCTACCATGCCACTGCATACCATGCGCGCGTAGCCTGGCATCCATGGCAATGCTTGCAGCGTATTCAAATCCGCCTTCGCCATAAAATTCTGCACGCGGCCCATTGCGTGGCAAACCTGTACCCCAAATAGAAGGCCCAGCAAATCCCGCACCTGTCACTAAAATATCATCTAAATGTGCAAGCGGAATATACTTGCCTTTGGGCGAGCCGTGAATATCGACGAATTGCGCGATGATAGTGTGCACGCCAGCGGCTTGCATGCGTGCTTTGGCTTGCTCAATTGTTTCGGTTTTAATGTTTGTATCGTCCATAATTTTATTCAAAATCAAATTAATTTCTTAGCTGTCATTCTGAGTCTAAGGCTTTATATCAGCGAATAATCCAGTTTTTTGATAGGGCGTATGGATTCTTCGCTACGCTCAGAATGACGGATTAAAGTTAAGCTTTTAGTAATGCACGGTCTAAAATGTCTAAAGCTTCGTCAAATACAGAATCTTGAATGGTGAGCGGATACAAGAAGCGCAACGCATTCACATAAACACCGCAGCTTAGCAAGATTAAGCCCTCTTCAAGCGCGGCGGCTTGCACGCGCTTCATGGCGTCAGTTGATGGCGCATCGGTTGCAGGGTCATAAAACTCTGCAGCAATCATTGAGCCTAAACCACGAATTTCTTTAAGTGCAGGCACTTTGGCTTGAGCGGCTTTTAGACGTTTAACCAGCTTTTCACCCAAGTAATTCGCGCGTGCAACTAAGTGCTCCACTTCTATCACATCTAAAACTGCGTGCGCGGCTGCAATAGCTAGCGGATTGCCTGCATAAGTGCCGCCAAGCCCACCTGGGGCTGGACCATCCATTACCTCGGCCTTGCCACACACGGCAGATAACACCATGCCGCCAGCCAAACTTTTTGCCATCACCATCATGTCTGGAATGACATCGTAATGCTCTGTTGCGAATAATTTACCAGTGCGGCCAAAACCTGTTTGCACTTCATCCATCACTAATAAAATGCCGTGTTCGTCACATTCTTTACGTAGTGCACGCATTAGCTCTGGTGGAGCAACATAAAAACCGCCCTCGCCTTGCACAGGTTCTATCATA
>JAYVRE010000161.1:0-8243 GCA_043776535.1 Methylotenera sp.
GCTAAAGCCTAATCTGGAAAATGAGCAGGTCACGCTGCACGAAGGCTTGTTCCGCCCTGCTAATTTTATCGAAACCGCCATTGCTGGCGTGCGCACCGACATTCTCATTGGCTCCGTTTTGGTCATCGCCGTTTTGTTCTTGTTTTTGTTCAACGCACGCACTGCGTTTATCTCCGCCACCGCTATTCCGCTGTCATTGCTTAGCGCCATTGTGATTTTGAGCCACTTCAATATTGGCCTCAATATTATGGTGTTAGGCGGCTTGGCCATCGCGCTGGGCGAGGTGGTCGATGACGCGATTATTGATACTGAAAACATTTTTAGGCGTTTAAAAGAAAATCGTCTGCTGGCAAAGCCTGCGCCCATTTATAAGGTCGTGTTCGATGCCTCGATGGAGGTGCGTAGCTCGGTGGTTTACGCAACCATCATTGTCGCGCTGGTATTCATGCCGCTACTCACCTTATCTGGCGTGGCGGGCAAGCTATTCGCACCTTTGGGCTTGGCTTATATTGCGGCGATTATGGCCTCGCTGGTGGTTGCGCTCACGCTCACGCCCGCTTTGTGTTACCTCATGCTGGGTAATGCCAAATTGGATTCTGAAGATTCGCCTCTTATCAAATTGATTAAGAAAGCTTACGTTAAATCACTCTATGCCATTGATAAACAATATAAATTAGTCATTAGCGTTAGTTTTCTGCTCATCGCACTGGGGCTGGGAATTTTGCCGCTATTCAAAAGCCAGTTTATTCCCGCCTTACATGAAGGCCATTTTATTATGCACATGACGGCCGTGCCAGGCACCTCGGAGCAAGAATCCTTGCGACTTGGCAGCCGAGTTTCTAAAGTAATCGGGGCTATTAAAGGCGTTAAATCGGTGACGCAATGGGTGGGTCGTGCGCAAAATGGTGCGGATACGTTTGGCACACATTATAGTGAGTTTGAAATCGAAATCGGTACTTTATCTGGTGCTGAACAAGACCGAATTTTAGCGGATATTCGTGAAGAGTTTACTGGCGAGGTTGTGGATACTGATGGTGACGGCAAGGCAGAAATTGGTTTTGTGGGCGTTAATTTTGCCATCAATACTTTTCTCACCGAGCGCATCGAAGAAACCATTTCTGGCTATGCCGCTTCTACCGTCATCAACATTTACGGCAACGATTTAGATGCGCTAGACCGCGACGCACAAAAAATCGCCGCTATCGTTAATAATACCAAAGGTGCAACAGATGTACTGGTGCAATCACCACCTGGTACACCGCAAGCGGTGATTCGACTACGCCCTGACGCGCTTGCTAAATGGGGCTTGCAAGCCGTTGACGTACTAGACACCATACGCGCTGCCAATGAAAGTTTGCCCGTTTCGCAAGTGTATTTTGGCAGCCGCGTGGTGGGTTTAAGCGTGGTTTTAACGCCTGATGCACGCGATGATATTGGCGACATCGGCAATATTCCACTGTTTAATCCAGAGGGGAAATTACTGTATTTAAAAGATATTGCTTTTATTACACAAGAAAATGGTCGTTCAAAAATTCTACACGCTGGCGCAAAACGCATTCAAACCATCACTGCCAATGTGCAAGATAGAGATGTAAGCAGCTTTAACAAAGAAATAAAAAAACGTATTAAACAAGACATTAAGCTTAATAATGGCAATTACCTAGAATTTACGGGTGAGGCCGAAGCCAATGCACAATCGCGCGAAGATTTAATTGTGCATTCACTATTGGCTAGCATGGCGATATTTTTGATGCTGTACATCGCTTTTGGCAGATTGCGCAACCTGCTACTCACCTTTGCTAACCTGCCCTTCGCGCTCATTGGCGGCGTGCTAGCAGCTTTATTTACGGGCGGTTGGATTTCACTGGGCTCGCTGGTGGGATTTGTAACGCTATTTGGCATCACACTACGCAATTCTATTATGATGGTGTCGCATTTTCAGCATTTAATCGATGAAGAAAATTGCGTATGGAACCTAGAAACCTGCATTCGTGGTGCCACAGAACGCCTGCCTTCCATCCTTATGACCGCCCTAGTTACCGCACTAGGCTTGCTTCCACTTGCTTTGGGCAGCAATCAACCTGGTCGCGAAATAGAAGGCCCTATGGCAACTATTATTGTCGGTGGCTTAGTGACTTCCACCATTTTGAACTTGTTGATTTTGCCAACGATTATGTTACATTTTGGCAGGTTTGAGAAACAGCTCGCGAATTAGCTTTTGTAGCGCAGACGGCCCCGCCTGCGCTACATCAAGACTTAATCATATTTAATATACTTAAACCGCGCATCTTCATTCGGCGTGCCTGTTAATGCACCACCATCCAAAGCGGGTTGCCAGCCAATTACTTGCTCAATCTTGGCCGCCAATTCAAAATCTTTATCGGTGATACCTTTAGCGTCGTGCGTCATCAGTTTTACAATCACAAATGCATAAGAAACAGTTAAATCTGGATGATGCCAAGCCGCCTCTGCTAAGTGCCCTATTGTGTTCACCACCATTAGCGTGGCTTTCCAGCCGCTAGTTTTATACTTGCGGCGTATCCAGCCGTTTTCTAACACCCAATGCGGCAGCTCGCTTTCAAGCCGCGCAATAGTTTCGCTTTCTGAATACGCTTTGGCCGAAATAGCTGTCATAGCTCAACTCCCATGCTTGCCTCTCATTATTATCAGTG
The DNA here is from genome assembly GCA_043776535.1 of Methylotenera sp. Classification (GTDB taxonomy): domain Bacteria; phylum Pseudomonadota; class Gammaproteobacteria; order Burkholderiales; family Methylophilaceae; genus Methylotenera_A. The sequence continues at coordinate 2,673 of JAYVRE010000161.1, forward strand.
AATAGACGAGCCAACCTTAGTTAAAGTTTTCTCATCCACGCCATCTAAAAATTGCTCACAATCGGTTTTTTTAACAATCCAAGATGAAAATGCTTTTTCTAGCGCAAAATCGCCAAAGTCTTGGTCCACCAATCCAGACTTGGTGATCGTCTTAAGCTCAAGTTTACTCGCGTCTGGTTTATCAGATTTAATCAAAATAAGATGTCGAGCGTCCAGTTTTTGCGCCAACCAAGCCGCTATGCTGTCTGAAGTGACATCCCAACTTTGCGGAATGGTGTCATCGGCTAGCACCATATGGCTTGGTAGCCACACAATGCCACGATGCTGCCAAGTGCGTTCATCTATCTCGCACTCAGTTCGGGCGGTTGCTAATGCTGGGTTCATATTGGCCAACACAAGGCCAAACTGATCCATTGCTAACACCGCTAACTTGTGCGCGCAGGCATCACTAATTTTTGAAATTTTTTGTGCATCGCGTACCGCATTGGCAAATAAGCCACCGCCAGGCACAATGATGATTTTTCCATCACCATGCTTTGCGACTACTTCTAACCAACGTTCTAACTCAGGCGAGCCTAATAAGCTACCGCCAATTTTAACAACCCACATGGATTTTTCCTTAATATTATATTCCGATGTGGCCATAATTATTCCTTTCAACTCAGTTACTTAAGTTTAAAGTTTATTGCTTTTTTGTTTTTGTATTTACCCTTAAATATGGACGAATTTTTATTGTTTTTTCATACTTAAGAGGCTAATCATAGCCTCATAAAAAATTGCATTACTGTTAAAAGATTAGACGCTTTGTCTAACGTTTCATTATATTCTTTTTCTAATTCAGAATCCGCAACAATACCGCCCCCTGCATAAAAACTTAACTGATTTTTGCTAATTACCGCCGTACGAATGGCAATATTGGTATCCATATCGCCATCAAATCCAATATAACCAATTGCACCACAATATAAACCGCGCCGATGCGGCTCTAGCTCTTCAATAATCTGCATAGCGCGTAACTTTGGTGCGCCAGTAATAGAGCCGCCTGGAAAGCAATTTCGCAACACATCTACTGCGCTTTTATTAGGCTTTAATTTGGCCACAATAATGCTAACAAGATGGTGTACATTAGCAAAACTTTGTAGTTGAAACAGCTTGCTCACTTTCACGCCCTCGCAACATTTGCTTAAGTCGTTTCGCATTAAATCCACTATCATCAGATTTTCTGCCCTATCTTTATCGCTCGTCAATAGTTCGTTTGAGTAAGCCAAATCTTCTTCTGGATTATTTGAACGTGGACGCGTGCCTTTAATGGGGCGGGTTTCCACGTGGTCGCCACTAGTTTGAATGAAGCGCTCAGGTGAGTTTGAAAGCACTTGAAAGTGTTCATTTTCATGCTCACTCTCATTTAAGGGCAAATTCATATACGCCATAAACGGCGCTGGGCTTATCTCGCGTAATTTTTTATACGCTTGCCAGCTATCACCTGCAACTTCAGCAGAAAAACGCTGCGCAAGATTCACTTGGTAGCAATCACCTGCATTGATATAAGTTTTAATTTTGGCGAAAGCTTGGGCGTATTGTGGCTGCGAAAAATTAGAGGCAATAGGCGTTTTTACTTCAAAATGACTTGGCTTGTCATCTAAACTTGATTTGTCATCTAGAATAGATGCGCCAGAATGCGCATGGAATAAGGCTTGTGAGAACTTACTACAAAGTACAGGCCAGTTTTCGTGCGTTTTTGTATCCATTCCATGCGAAACTAGATAACTGCGCTGCTCGCGATGATCCACCACAACAGCCCAATCGTAAATACCCAACATCATCTGCGGTGACTCTATGTCGTTTTGTGCGATGCTTGGCAATTTTTCTATGCGCCGAGCTAAATCATAAGCAAAATAGCCCAAGGCTCCGCCAGAGAATGGTAAGGCTCCGCCTGTAAATGGAAAATTGTTTGGTAGCTCCGTTTTGGACGTTTTATATTCACTTAGCAGGTTTTTAAGCAATAAAAATGGATCTTCAGTTGAGTTTTTACTGCATCCATCTTGCGTAATTGTGGTCGTTTCGCCCTGCGTCACCAGCGTAATAAACGGTTCGGCAACGATTATATCGTAACGCCCATATTGGCTGCCAGGTTTACCCGTGGCTGGGTTCTGCATCTGCCCGCTGTCCAGCAGCATCGCCCAAGGCTGATGCGCGATGCGCTCAAAAAGCTGTGCACTGTCGTGGTGATAGGTGAGTTCGTGTTTAAGCATATTGCCTTACCAGCTGCTTTTTTGCTAAAAGTGCCACCGCGAATGCGGGAAAACACACTTCTAAATCATGCGTGCTAATTAAAATATGCCCCTGGACCAAAGCACTCCAAGGCAAGCCTGTAAGCCGCATAGATATTGGCTGGTATGCACAACTTAGTTGATGCGCAATTTGCTGCACCAAAAAGCTGCCCGCACCCGCGCCTATTATCATCATATTGGGTTTCAAATGTTTTGCTACGGCGGCACTAATTTGATTCATTTGTAAGGTTTTACAAGTTTTGGCTAAAGTTTTCCAAGCTTCAATTGGCTTACTTTCAACATCCTGTCCAATCATGCGCGCCAAGCGCCGAGCACTTTCCAGCTCTGTTTTGCCTTTGCCGTCGGCGGTGTCGCTCATGTCATGTTCTGGCAAAAGTTCGCCCGTTACTCGGTACACATCCGCCATCGTGGCAAAATACTCTGCCGCCACATTAATTTCAATGCCTTCAAAAGACAGTTTTTGTGCCAGCGCCATCACTGGCGTGCGCACCACGCCTGTATAAACCAAGCTGTCATCGGCCATGCGTGCGGCATCGCTTAAATTTAAACGCTTCACTTTGCCCGCTTCAATCGCGACAATATCCGTCGTCGTGCTGCCGATGTCTATAAATAAAACATCGCTTGCGTGCATTGCTAGCGCGCTGGCGCTGGCGTGCCAGTTAGTTGAGGCAATGCAAGGTGTGAGAGCAGAAACGCGCTCTAAGGCCACAAAACCAATGTTGGCGGCGTAAAACAATGTGTCTTTGCCCAGTAACTTTGTCGCTAACGTGGAAATTGCGATGACACCCTCATGCCGATTTGCAAATAAATCCACCAATTCACCCGTCATGGTCACTGCATGTAGTGCATCAGCAGGCTCTACTTTAAAGGCTTTCGTGGCAACATTAATTGCTAATTCTAGCTGCTCTAAACCACGCCAAAGTTGGCACGGCAGTTGCAACACCTGCAAAACCTCACCGCTACCATCCAACAATGCCGCTTTTAAGTGCGCGCCGCCAATATCCCAGCCGATGAACTTAGATATGTGCTTAGACATGTACTTCCACCTGATTTCTAGCGATTGGCGGCATGTTAAAGTTTTCATTAAGCAAGCAATCTATAATGATTTTTGCTGGATTACAGCCAATCGCCTCATGCAAGCCGACGTAGCTGGTAGTCAGGCGCGGATTAATTTCTATGACGAAAATTTTATCATTTTCAGTGTCCACAATAACGTCCACACCTATATAACCCGCCGCATCTGGCAGCATTTGTGCAATTTTTCTGGCGATAGTTTCAAAGCGTTTCCAATATTTCCGCAAGCCATTTACCGTTACGCCATTGAGTCTAAAGCTGGTGCCATCACATGCAATATGCTGTTGATTGCAGCTTAGTAACCAGCCTTTTCCATCCCTGCACAACATTGAAATACTGCCTGCAACGCCCACCTGATAAGGCTGCGCTAGATAATACAAGTATTGCTTATCCTGCTTTAGCCAATCGTGCAAATCGTGCAGGTTTTCAAAGATGCGAATACCCTCGCAACCCGCGCCGTCTTCGGGCTTGGCCACCCATTTTTGCACATTCATTCTGCGCAAATTATCAAAATAGGTCGGTTCAATAAAATCGTCGCCTGAAAACACTGGCAGGGTGTAAATATTTGCCGCTTGCATGGCTTCAAAAGTCAAGGTTTTACTACTGCCAGTTAGCGTGGCATCATAGCCACAACCTAAAAAAATAGCGCCATTTTCTAAGTTCTCAGCCCCGTAACAAAGTTTGCTTAAATTAAACAAAATACCATCAGTTTCGGGCACAATCAGCCATACATAATCAGTCTGCTTGAGCAGTTTTTTAAACACTTTGTCAAATGCGCCGCTATGCACCGCTTCGCTATGAGTCGCAAATATAGGAGCTTGCAGCCTTACGTCGTGCATAGTCAACAGCTCAAATTGATTCAGCTCACACAAATCACGTAACAAGGCATCGCGCATTAAAGCGCCCTCTTTTGCCAGTGAATCTGCTAATGGCTGTGCATTTAAGCCACCGCCAGTGATAAACTCACACACAAGTATTTTTTTGATTGGTTGCGCTTGCAAGTTATTCCTGTGATTGATTTAAAAAGTGGTCAGGTTGTACATGCCAAACATGGCCAGCGCGCTAGTTATCAGCCAATTCGTTCAGTTTTAAGTGCTTCTAGCGATATTTTTAGTATTGTAGAAGGCTTATTAAAATTATACTCATTTCGCACCATTTACATGGCGGATATTGACGCAATTAGCAATAGCAGCAACCATTTTGAGGAGATTGAGTTGCTGAGCAACATGTATCCGCACATTACTTGGTGGATTGACAACGGTGTGCGTAATGTCAATGCGCGACTTTTATATGCGCCACAAGCCAATATCCGCGCGGTGTTTGGCAGTGAGAACATTCTCACGCTGCAAGATTATCGCGTCATGAGCTACGCCTACAAAAGCCGTCATGTACTATCGCTAGATAAATTAGACGGCATAGCACTTGGCGCGGCAGAGCTGCATCACACAGGCTTATATTGGCCAGATGACGCCATTTGCATGACGCTGAATAACGTGGGCAGCTTTGCGGGGCCAGATATTGTGCGCCTGCAGGCTTTACAGCAGCTAAACTTTGTGCGCAAAAACCCAGCGAATTTATATGCGGCGGGCGGCGTAAGAAATATGGACGATTTGTTAGCGCTAAAACAGCTTGGCGTGGCTGGCGCGTTAGTAGCCAGCGCGTTGCATAGCGGAGAGATTACAGCACAACAATTGTCGGTTTTTTGTAGCCTTGATGTAGCATGGCGGAATCAAGGAATATGATTTTCAGTTTACCTCGATTTCATTACATTGCATCGAGGCTACTCTTGCTAGCCAAACGTTTGAAAGGATTCATAGTGTTAATTTGGACTTTTGGCTCATCAGTGTCTTTACTTGCTGTCGGTGCCAGCTGTGATAGTTTGTTCGAATCCCAAAGGTCACATCAGCAAACCAAAGACTTTTATCAAATCTCGGCATGGAGTCTAATTCATTCTGATTTCTTTCGATGCTAATTTTAAGTGCAATGACTTTTTCACGAAGCTTTAACATGCTGTCAAGTTTATACCTTGCAGCCGATTTTCACAAAATGATGAAATTTGAACATCAATAGGGATTAGACTAATATTAATTCTGCACCCTATTGATTTCATTTAATAATTCCTCTTTAAACTATTACTCAAGGTTTGCATGAATGGCGCGCATACCTTCTTCGGTTAAGCTTTTGGCGGCAATGTTGTCAGCAATAA
>JAYVRE010000162.1:0-8221 GCA_043776535.1 Methylotenera sp.
CCATATAAAAATTCAGCTGATGAGCAATAATCAAATTGCCATGGGACCAGGCAAGGCCAGTTTGTTAGAAGTGATTCAACTAAAAGGCTCTATTTCTGCTGCGGCTGCTAGCATGGGCATGTCTTATAAGCGCGCTTGGGATTTGGTTAGTATTATGAACAACAGTTTTAATGCGCCTTTGGTGGCTACCTTAATCGGTGGCAACAAAGGTGGCGGCGCACAAGTCACCGCTTATGGTCTACAAGTGCTGACGCAATATCGGGCGGTAGAAATGAAAGCAAATGCGGTAATTAAGGACGAAATTGGCCTATTGCAAGCCATGCTAGCTGCTGACTAATACAATAATAGCTTTAAAATCACGCTATATTTTAAAAAATATAGCGTGATTTTTTTTGACTTTCATTATATATTTACAAATATAGCGATTGGTTGATTTTGGATGCTTAGAACGATGGTATGAGGGACACCGCAGTCATCATTAGGAGGCGTTTTTGGTCGCATTAAACCAAAAATTATGTTGATGATAAAGCGGGATGGGCGCATTTGAGTTAGGTATACGTTAGAGTAAATTTGATGCGTCAGATTTTAAAATAGTATTGCCAGCACCAATTTCTGCCAAGGAATTTTACCAGTGAAACTAGTGCTTGAACAGCAGGAGCTAAATGGATATTGGATTCAAACACACGATTCATACTCAACCAGATTCATACTCAGTTAAATCAAGACATTAGCATCAATGGCAAACTTCACGATACAGAAGCCTCCGCCATGTTAAGAGCGCATTAAAATATTCAATTTTTATAAGTCAAAGGAAATCAAATGCTATTTAAGAAAACTTTAATACAATACAAACAAATAATTATTGGCATTATGCTGTTAAGTATTTCATCCGCAGCCTTAGCTGACCGATTAACTATTGCAGCTGCAGCGGATTTAAAATTTGCGATGAAAGAAATTGTAGACCATTACAAAAAAACAAGCCCTATTGACGAAATTGATGTAATTTATGGCTCATCTGGAAAATTTTTCACACAAATTCAGCAAAACGCACCTTACGATTTATATTTTTCTGCAGATATCAGTTACCCAAATCGGCTAACTGCTGAAGGTTTAGCAGTGGGTCAAGTCATACCTTATGCAATTGGTCGTATAGTTTTATGGGCACCAAAGGCCAAGTTTGATGCATCCAAAATGACCTTACAAAATTTAATTAATTCTGATATTCGACATATTGCTATCGCTAACCCTAAACATGCGCCCTATGGCAAGCGTGCTGAAGAGGCTCTGAAGTCAGTTGATGTTTGGAATAAGGTAGAGTCTAAACTTGTATATGGAGAAAATATTTCGCAGGCCGCTCAATTTGTACAAACAGGTAATGCAGAAGTAGGCATTATTGCCCTTTCGTTAGCCTTAAGTGCTGAATTATCAAATCAAGGGAGATATTGGCTGATACCCGATAACCTACACAAACCTCTAGAACAAGGTTATGTCGTGACTAAACGCGCTGAACATAATCAACTTGCTAATAAGTTTTCACAATTTATGACAACACTTGAAGTTAGAAAAATCATGGTGAAATATGGTTTTATACTTCCTAATGAAAATATCTATCAATAAAATGCATCAGTTCGCAATTAAGGGTTACACATGCATCTAAGTGCTGGTGACTATCAAGCAATACTTTTAACCATTAAGCTGGCTAGTGTTGTGACTTTTATATTATTGCTACTTGCCACACCATTGGCTTGGTGGCTTGCTCGTACACATTTAAAGTCTAAAAGTTTAATCAGTGCAATAGTTGCACTGCCTTTAGTGTTGCCACCATCGGTACTGGGCTTTTACTTTCTATTAACAATGGGGCCTAATGGGCCAATAGGAGAATTATTTCATCAGCTTGGTTGGCAAGCATTGCCGTTTACATTTTGGGGTTTGGTGGTTGCTTCAATCATCTATTCATTGCCATTTATGGTTCAGCCATTACAAAATGCATTCGAAGCCGTAAGTAAGAACTTATTAGATACAGCTGCAACACTGGGCGCCTCAGCGACACATATATTTTTCACTGTAACCGTACCTTTATCTTGGTCTGGTTTTTTAACAGCACTCATTCTTACATTCGTGCATACCGTAGGCGAATTTGGCGTGGTGCTGATGATAGGTGGCAATATTCCAGGGATAACACGCGTTGCTTCGGTGCAAATTTACGATCACGTAGAAGCACTCGAATATGCGCAGGCACACGCATTATCCGCTGTAATGTTAGTGTTTTCTTTTGTGGTGCTGCTGTTCATTTACAGTTTAAGATCCGCTAATAAAAATATAATTGAATAATTCTATGGAACTACGTTTTTATCATCAACGACCTAACTTTACACTTGATATAGATGTAGTGATTCCAGAATATGGCACGATTGGTATATATGGGCCATCTGGTGCGGGAAAAAGTACGCTTCTGGCAATGATTACAGGCTTAACTAAGCCCAGTAAAGGGTTTTTGACATTAGATGGCGAATGTATGTTTGATAGTAAACGGCTCATTAATTTACCTACATATCAGCGACGTATCGGCATGGTGTTTCAGGATAGTCGATTGTTTCCACATTTAAACGTGCGCGATAATTTACAATATGGTTTCAATTTACTACCGAAAAAAGATAAACGTTTGGGTTTCTCGCAAATTGTAGAGCTGCTAGAAATTGGCCATCTAATTTCACAAAAACCGCATCAACTTTCTGGAGGAGAAAAGCAACGCGTGGCACTTGGGCGTGCTTTACTCACATCGCCGCGTTTATTATTGCTAGATGAGCCACTGGCATCATTAGACATGCGATTGAAGCAGCAAATATTGCCTTTTTTACGTCGTGTAAAAGAAGAAATCAATATTCCAATGATTTACGTTAGTCATGCGATTGATGAAATTTTATATTTGACTACACAGATACTATTACTTGAGCAAGGCAAACTCATCGCACATGGCGATTTCCATACCATGATGAACCAACCAAGCATGCAAGCGACAGCTAGTTCAATGGGCTTAGATAATGTGGTTTGCGCAAGAGTTTCTAAACATTACCCTGAAAATAGTTACACCGAGCTAAAATATGGTGAGAAAAATATTGTTTCGCCACTGATTAATAAAGTTTGTGGCGAAATAGTGACTATTTCAATCGCAGCCATCGATGTCATTTTATCCATGCATGTCATTGATAATGTAACGATTGAAAATCAATTGTTGGGTAAGGTGGTTAGCATTGAACAGATTAATCACCGTGTGATAGTCAGTGTGGATATAGGTGAAAGTTTGTTAAGGGCTGAAGTGAGCATGCATGCATTGCATACATCAGACATCCAAATTGGTGCTACTGTTTATTGTCTAATTAAAGCGCAAGCGGTTCATACGCATGGTTTAATGCATAGCTAAAATTAACTTTCGCGTTGGAATAATCTAAAACTCTCACGGCGATCACTGATGCGCTTGCCGCTCCAAATCAGCTTCCAATCTGGGCCAGGCTCTACTTTTTCACGATTCCTATCATCTTGAATTAAGTACATATCGCAATTAAGCGTGCCATTAGTCTCAATTTCTTGTGTCTTTACGTTTGCAAAATAATGTAATAAATCGCGCTGAGCATCGCCAACACCATGGCTAGTGATGCAGGCGATTTTTGCAGGCAATGCATGCTTCAAGCTGCTGAATACAGTGCGATAGCCACGAGCAGAATCAATCATTGGTAGCCAAAGCGTCATCAACAGTGTCCACACGGCAGTCATGCCAATTGCCCAGTTTGTGGCGCTAGATCGGTTTGTGTGCTGTGAACGCAAGATTGCAAACAGCCATGTAAGCGTAACAGCTGCCGCAATGGTAAAAGCAACTACACTAAAGTTTAGCTGCTGCATCCCCGATAAAAACATTAAACGTGCTTTAATTTTTACTGGGCTACCTGTAAGCATGGCAAACCAGCCTAGCCAAATTAAAACACTCATTAATCCAAATAAAATAAGCCCAAACCAGGTTAATGCACCTGCAGTGCCGCGTTTTAGGCTTTCAATGCTGCCGCCCGCCAATGCGGTGAGCGGTATTAGCAGCGGTAGTGCAGATACTTCGTTACCCTCTCCAAAACCGATGACTAGCCAAGCAACAATAAAAAAAGTGATACTTAACTGAAATTTTGGCTTGCTTATCAGTTGGCTTCGATACCGCCATAAGCCCCAAATAGCCAATGGCAGAGCAGGCCACGAGTACCATAACAAGGTTCTTAAAAAATAAAAATGCGCGCTGTTTTGGAACTGCTTTAGCGATAGCGTCCACCATTGGCTTAGTGCTTCAGGATAAAAATAGTGGCATACAATTGGCCAGCCTAATAAAAATGGGCTGGCCAGTATAAGAGATGAGCCAATAACGCTAGCGTAGCTTTTGTTGCGCCAAAAACTAAATAGGCATGGCAAAACAAAGCTGGTGGCTAAAATAATGGTTAGCGCTTGCAAGCCTGTGGATAAAAAGCCCACGCTCAGGCCTGCAGCCAATAAAATACTTGCTCTGTAAGGCCGTCTTTTGGCCAAAGCCAGCGCATAAAAGCTAGTGGCAATCCCTGTTAACGCACTTACGGCTGGCATGAGTGTATGCGCGCTTAGCACCAAGCCAAGTGAGCCAATAAACACAAAAGTGGTTTGTCGCCCAAAGCCTTTGCCCCACAATTCGCGGCCTGTCATGCCTATCATCAGTAGCGTAATTATCATCCACAAACCAGTGGTGATGCGGGCTGCGTCGTGCAAAGGCAATATTGGATTTAAAATTTTTGCGACTATTGCGGCACTTAAATAATAAAGCGGTGGGTTGATGATTTCAATGTTGCTGGCAGAAGTTGGTGCAATTAAATTACCAGTATCGAGTATGGTTTTAATCGTGCTGATGGAGTGTGATTCGTAAGGCTTCCAAGGGCTATGGCCAATTAAGCCCATCAATAGCCAAACTGCGCATAGTACAAGTAACAAATGCATTTTAGCCCGCTCACCGACTTTTGCGCGGGGAGTGGACATGTTGCCTTGCCAATCGTGATCTAAATCAAAACGCATTTTTAATCATTAATCCGTTGGCTTTGTAATTTGATCATTAGTTTAACATTTTTGGCGCTTGAAAATAAAAAAGGCAGCTTTGCTGCCTTTTTTGTCAAAAAATCGACAGAAATGTATAAATTTACATGCCGTATTTTTGTTTAAATTTCTCTACACGGCCAGCCGTGTCTAATATTTTTTGTTTGCCTGTGTAAAAAGGGTGACAAAGAGAACACACTTCAATACTCATGTCGCGACCATGCGTAGAGCGTGTTTTAAATTTGTTGCCACAACTACAGGTAACGTTGATTTCAGGGTAATTTGGGTGTGTTTCAGCTTTCATGCTTTTCTTTCTATGTTAAGCAGTTGCAGTAAGGCGAGCATTATGAATTAAATTAGCCAATATAGCAATAAATTCATAGTATTAAAGGCTTAAAGTAAGTTGGCATAATAAATGCTTTTGTTAGCATGTAGAACTTTTAATATTATCTAACAACAATAAAATAAATAGTAGGAAAGGAATTAAAATGGACAGTACAGATTGCTATGTATGTTTTAAAGCCTTCAATGTTTTATGTGATGAGCTAAACACATCTGAGTTAGTAGCTACAGAAGAGTTTCAGTATTGGGTGTTTGAGCGCGGATACAAGGCAGCGCTTGAGACATTTGCAAACGTGCTGAAAGTGGATAGTAAATTTTTAGATGCTGTGTGGTCCACTCAGCCATCATTAGAACAAGACTTAGCACTGCATTAGCCTAATTTATTTAAAGCGTAAATTTACTTAACATTTGTTTACAGCACCAAATTTAAAGCTCAACTATACTGCGCGAGTTTGATAATTAATCACAGGAAATAGACATAGTATGAACGATTATGATGTAAATGCGTGTATGAGTGCTTTTGGCAAATTTTGCGACGAAGTAGAAGGTAGCGAATTGGTCAGCATTGAAGACTGCCAATATTGGGTGTTTGAGCGTGGCTACAAAGCCGCAATGGAAGAGATGATTAAGACGATTCAGGCTGGTCAGCTAGAAAAAACACCTTTACAATTGCTTCAAACAGTAACTAGCAAGCAAGCTTTACATTAGCAGTAACCTTTTATTTAGCAGTATTAATGGCGTTTGGCAGCTAGTCAAGCCTAGCAAAAGCCAACTTAGCCTCGGCGCATACTATCAAAAAAGTCAGCATTATTTTTGGTGGCTTTGATTTTATCTAGTAAGAATTCCATCGCTTCTAAATCGTCCATTGGATAAAGCAATTTACGTAGTACCCATATTTTTTGCAGCACGTCTTTTTCGATGAGCAGTTCCTCTTTACGCGTACCAGATTTATTCACATTAATAGCTGGATAAAGACGTTTTTCAGCCATTTTACGGTCAAGGTGAATTTCCATATTGCCCGTGCCTTTAAATTCCTCATAAATCACATCATCCATGCGTGAGCCAGTATCCACAAGGGCTGTGGCGATGATGGTGAGCGAGCCACCTTCTTCAATATTACGTGCCGCGCCGAAGAATCTTTTTGGTTTTTGCAGTGCATTCGCATCCACGCCACCTGTAAGCACTTTGCCCGATGAAGGAATGACCGTGTTGTAAGCGCGCGCTAAACGCGTGATAGAATCTAGCAAAATCACCACATCTTTTTTATGTTCAACCAAGCGCTTGGCTTTTTCTAACACCATTTCAGCCACTTGTACGTGGCGGGTGGCGGGTTCGTCAAAGGTTGAAGCAACGACTTCGCCTTTTACCGAGCGTGTCATTTCGGTCACTTCTTCTGGCCGCTCATCAATCAGTAAAACAATCAAAATTACGTCAGGATGATTGGCAGTAATCGCATGCGCGATGTTTTGCATCATCACGGTTTTGCCGCTTTTTGGGCTAGCGACTAGCAAGCCGCGTTGGCCACGGCCAATAGGTGCAATCATATCAATCACGCGGCTAGTGATGTTTTCTTCACCGCGAATATCGCGCTCTAATATCAGTGGAATTGTTGGGAAAAGCGGCGTTAAGTTTTCGAATAAAATTTTATGTTTAGAATTTTCTGGCGCTTCGTCGTTCACCATATCTACTTTTACCAGTGCAAAGTAGCGCTCACCATCTTTTGGCGTGCGAATTTCACCTTGAATGCTATCGCCCGTGTGTAGGTTAAAGCGGCGAATTTGCGATGGCGATACGTAGATATCATCAGTGCCTGCCAAGTATGAGGTATCGGGTGAGCGCAAAAAGCCAAAGCCATCTTGCAACACCTCTAGTGTGCCGTCGCCAAATATGCTGTCACCTTTTTTTGCTTTGTGCTTAAGAATAGCAAAAACCAAATCTTGCTTGCGCATACGACTGGCATTTTCAATTTCGTCGGCAATGGCCATGTCGACTAGTTCGGTTACAGGAAGATGTTTTAGATCGGATAGACGCATGTGATAACTCGCTAGAAGGGAAATGCAAGAGAAATTAGAAGGTTTAAAAGAAACCAGCTTTTAATACAAGCCAGCCTAGGTAAAGGTACTTTCAATATTAAAACTATAAATTACTATCTATAAAAGCTGTTAATTGAGATTTAGATAACGCGCCTACTTTGGTGGCCTCTACGTTACCATTTTTAAATAACATTAATGTGGGAATGCCACGAATACCGTATTTAGGCGGTGTTTGCTGATTGTCATCAATGTTGAGCTTAGCCACTTTTAAACGACCAGCGTATTCTTTTGATATGTCATCTAAAATAGGCGCAATCATTTTGCATGGCCCGCACCATTCTGCCCAATAATCTACCAAAACGGGTAATGGAGATTGTAGTACTTCTTGCTCAAAAGCAGCATCGCTTAAATGGGTAATATGTTCGCTCATGGTGACCTCGAATTTAAAATTTATGAATTGCTAAGTGTTGTGAAACCAAGTGTTATAAACCAAGTCTTATAGAAGTGTAAAAAAATGGATAAGTTTTATGCAACAGCTCAAATGCGAAAGCAACATTAATTATGTTAGCTGGAATTTAGTTTTGGACATTAAATACAATCAGATGTCAGTATAACAACATCGTTCACGTTATATCCAGCTGAATTGTTAGCGCTCAAATCGGGCTGTACGCTCTATCAATTGATTGATGATTATTTTACTAGGTTTGCCACTGGCATTGCAATCTAAAGTGTCACCTAATTTGCAAAATCCGTGT
>JAYVRE010000163.1:0-2126 GCA_043776535.1 Methylotenera sp.
CTTGAGAGATAGCCTGACAGAATATCACGCGCTGGTAACCAGCCCACTTAAAATTTAGCGTCCCCAACGTAAGGCCGCCGTATGCACAGGGCTATCCCAATGTTGTTTAATTTCATCGTCAAGCAAGCAAACAGTAATGGATGCGCCCGCCATATCAATCGCAGTAGTGTAATTACCCACTAAGCTGCGGGTGATAATAAGGCCAGCATCAGCCAGTAATTTGGCGGCGCTATTGTAAAGCAAATAAAGCTCCATCAGTGGCGTGGCACCAAAGCCATTTACCAATAACAAGGCCTCGCTATTAGTATCTAAACCTCTGGCTTTAAAATCAGCCAAAATGGCTTCCACCATGTCTTTTACAATGGCATCTGCCTCTCGCATGGCTTCACGCTTGCGGCCAGGCTCACCATGAATCCCCACGCCCATTTCAATTTCAGTGTCGCCAATATCAAAAGTAGGGCGGCCAGCGGCTGGCACCGTGCAGCTGGTGAGCGCCACGCCAATACTGGCAATGCGGGCATTGACTTTATCACCTAGCGCTTTGCATGCTGCTAAATCTGCACCTGTTTCGGCCAAGCTACCCACGCATTTTTCTACAATCACCGTACCTGCCACGCCACGGCGGCCAGTGGTATAGGTGCTGTTGATGACTGCGCAATCGTCAGATGTTAGAACGGTCGCGTTTTCAAATGCCAACATTTCGCTGGCCATTTCAAAATTCATTACATCGCCCGCATAATTTTTAACAATAAATAACACACCTTTATTAGCATGCACTGCCTCGGCTGCTGCCTGCATTTGGTCTGGCGTGGGGCTGCTAAACACATGGCCGGGGCAAGCGGCATCCAGCATGCCGTAGCCAATGTAACCTGAATGTAAAGGCTCATGCCCCGAGCCGCCACCAGAAATAATGGCAACTTTATTTTTGGCTATAGTTTTGCGCGTTAAAAAATTGGGTTTTAAATGTAGGCTGACTAAATCGCTGTGTGCAAGCGCGAAACCTGACAGGCTTTCGGTGAGGATATTGTCTACTTTATTGATAAATTTTTTCATGCTAATCCTTTACGAGGAAATTTATATGCCCTGTAGGGCGCATGGATACTGCCTCACAGAGCAGCCTAACAATGTGTAAATATATGCTTAAGATTTTAAAAGCAAATCGCACACTGCATGTATCATTACTTGGCAGCTTTTTGCGCCAGGGTCTAGGTGGCCAATCGCACGCTCGCCCAAACTAGCCGCACGGCCTTTGCTGGCGACTAAATTGCGCGTGTATTCCAAACCCTCATCTGCGGCATTTTTAACTTCTTTGCATATTTCTGCAATAGTTTTGCCATGTGCGGCGGCGATGGTAAATGTGGTAGAAACAGGCACTAACACATCTAGCATGGTTTTTTCACCCACGTTAGATTTTCCGCGCATCATCATACTCTGCACACCATAAGCGAATGTGGCCGCCGCCGCTAGGTTGATATTATTGTCGCTAATGTTGGGATGATGTTCTTTATTGTATTTAGCCATACCCATAAAAAAGCTGGCGAATAACACGCCAGAAGCCCCGCCGATAGTGCTTAATAGCTTATTGCCAATTTTCTGCAAAGCCTCGTCAGGTGACAGCGGTAATAGTTCGTTATACATGCCCGCAATCACCTCAGTACCACGCTTCATGTTAATGTAGTGGTCACCATCACCAATGGCGCGGTCAAGCGACTCTATTTGTGATTCGTTTGCCACAATGGCGGCATGGATGGCGAGACTGGCTGATAATATAAATGGTGTTTTCATGTGGCTAGTTTAAAGCTAAAACGCTTAAAATTAAATTAGAATTTATATGTTAAATTACAGTAACTCGACCAAAGGATAAATCATGCCAAATTTAGATCAATATCGCGTTAATCCAAAAACCAAATTTTTGCTTAAAAGCATTAATCCAGAAGATAAATCTGAACGCTCGGGTGATAAGGCGCAAGATGCCATAGCGCTAGAAAAACTAGCGATTGAAATTAACGCGCTGCAAGATATTTTATATGCGCAGGATAAACACAAAATTCTACTGGTGCTGCAAGGCATGGATGCCAGCGGTAAAGATGGCACAGTGCGCTACGTGTTTAGTGAGTGCGATCCAT
>JAYVRE010000164.1:0-2126 GCA_043776535.1 Methylotenera sp.
TAGTTCTGTTGATGCAATGTTAAGCCGCTCAAATCATGCGCAGTCTGTGTTAAGATTCCGCCTTAAATTTAGCATTCATTTTTAAAGGAAATACCAGCATGTTTATTAGTAACGCTTTTGCAGCCCCTGCAGCACCAGGTGGCGATTTAATGAGTTTTTTGCCGATTATTTTTATTTTCGCTTTATTCTATTTCATGCTGATTCGTCCGCAAATGAAGACGGCGAAATTGCAAAAAGCCATGATAGAGGCGCTTAAAGCGGGTGATGAAGTGGCGACCACTGGCGGGCTAATTGGTAAAGTGACCAAAGTGGGCGATAACTTTGTGAGCATCGAAATTGGCACCAACACTGTAATTAACGTGCAAAAACATGCGGTGCAAACCTTGTTGCCACCTGGAACGATTAAATCTATCTAAGTAAATCTATCTAAAAAATCCAACCAACATATTAAAGTCACAATTTGAACCGTTAAACTATGAATCGCTACCCTACCTGGAAATACATTCTTGTTGCTGTTGTCATTTTAATTGGACTGCTCTATTCGATCCCCAATCTTTATGGCGAATCGCCAGCAGTACAAGTCTCGCCCGCTAAATCCACACTAAAAGCCGACCCTGCACTGCTTAAAAAAGTAGAGGCCACATTGCAACTGGCAGATATTAAATTTAACAGCCTGTTTTTAGATGCCAACGGCGTGAAAGTGCGCTTTGATAATCCTGATGAGCAAATTAAGGCTAAAGACAAGCTCATCGCCAACTTGGGTAAAGATTATTCGGTCGCGTTGAATTTACTCTCGCAAACACCTAACTGGTTGTTGGCGATTGGTGCAAAACCCATGTATTTGGGTTTGGATTTACGTGGCGGCGTGCACTTTCTATTACAAGTTGACATGAAAGCCGCGCTGGATAAGGCTGCCGAAAGTAGCGTCGGCGATTTTCGCACTACTTTGCGTCGTGAAAAAATCAATTATTTTGGTATTCAACGCGACGGTCAAAAAGTTGAAGTGAAGTTTGAAACACAAGCCGAACTTGAAAAAGCGCTTACCGTTCTTAAAAAAGACTTTCCTGATTTAATCTACAACGACTCTACCGATGGCAAAGAACAAGTGCTGAGCGCGACCATGGGCGATGCCAGCAAATTGAAAATTCAAGAATTTGCGCTAAAACAGAATTTGCAAACTTTGCACAATCGAATTAACGAGCTTGGCGTTGCCGAACCTATCGTGCAACAGCAAGGCTTTGACCGCATTGTGGTGCAATTGCCAGGCGTGCAAGACACCGCTAAAGCCAAAGAACTGTTAGGCCGCACTGCGACGTTAGAAATCCGCATGGTAGATGAGGATAAAAAAGATTTCGCCACGCTAGAAGCCGCAGTTAAAGGTCAAGTGCCGTTTGGCGATGAGTTGTTTAAAGACCGCTCTGGCAACCCGATACTCGTTAAGAAAAATGTGGTACTTACAGGTGACCGCATCACCGATGCAGGCCCTGGTGTAGATGGTCAAAATGGTGGTGCGGTAGTCAATGTGACGCTAGATAGCCGTGGCGCAGGTATTTTCAGAAATGTAACGCGCGACAATGTCGGCAAACGCATGGCGATTTTGCTCATCGAAAAAGGCAGTACCGAAGTGATTACCGCACCTGTGATTAACGAGGAAATCGGCGGTGGCCGCGTGCAAATCTCTGGCATGGCTAACGCGCAAGAGGCGACTGATGTTGCGTTATTACTTAGAGCTGGCGCACTGGCCGCACCGATGGAAATTATCGAAGAGCGCACCGTTGGCCCCAGCATGGGTGAAGAAAACATCAAGCGCGGTGTGCATTCTACGCTGTGGGGCTTTGCTGCGATTGCGGTGATGATGCTGTTTTATTACATGCTGTTTGGTGGCGTTTCGGTGTTAGCACTTGGCGTTAATTTGCTGTTATTAGTGGCTTTGCTTTCCATGCTGCAAGCCACACTCACCTTGCCTGGCTTGGCGGCGATTGCGTTGGCGCTGGGCATGGCGATTGATGCCAACGTACTCATTAACGAGCGTATTCGTGAAGAATTACGCAATGGCAATACGCCACAAGCTAGTATTAGCGCGGGCTACAGCCGTGCATTTGATACGATTTTAGACTCGAACGTGA
>JAYVRE010000165.1:0-2116 GCA_043776535.1 Methylotenera sp.
GGGGTGGTTCCAGCGTACAAGCGCCTCTGCGCCTACTGGCAAACGTGTTTTACAATCAAATTTAGGTTGAAAGGCTAGGCTAAGTTGATTGTGTTCAAAGGCTTGTAGTAAATCTTGATGCACCACTAACAATTGCTCGGAGGCGTATTCAATTTTAGCATCGTAAAATTTAAATTGATTTTTACCCGCCTCTTTGGCTTTATACATGGCCGCATCGGCACAAATCATGAGTTTTTCTATATCGCCATCGCGCGGATAAATAGCAATACCCACAGAGCATGAGATTTCGATTTGATGATGGTTGGCTATAAATGGGTCTTTAATCGAGTTAACGATACGCTCGACAATCGGTACGATGTCTTCATCAGATTTAATTTCCTCAATTAAAGCCACAAACTCATCGCCACCAATACGTGCTACAAAATCGCAACCACGTACTGCGGCTTGTAAACGTTGTGCAACAGCGGTTAACACAGCATCGCCAATGTGGTGACCAAATTGATCGTTAATAGGCTTAAAGTGATCTAAATCGATATAGGCAATTGCAATGCTGTCGCCAGTGCGTATGCAACGCTTAGAGGCCGCTTCTAATTGGTGCTGAAAAGCACGGCGATTGGGTATATCAGTGAGCGCATCTTTAGCGTCTAGTTCATGCAGATTTATTCTTTTTTGATTATTTAAAAAGCTAAATTTAAACATGCTATTACCATGCTTTTCATAAAACATAGCCACCGCAAATACCAGCAAAAATAAGCAGACAATAGACAGGGCAATAGTGGCAGCCAGTAATTTTTTGTCTGAGACAGTGTATTCTGCAGCTAATTGAGCGCTAGTATGCAAATTAAAAGAGGCACTAAAAGCGATGTGTAAACCAAAAATAGCAGCTGCTGTAATTAACGATAAAATACTTTTAACCAAGTTGGTGTTCTCGCCAGCATATTCTTTCATCCACGAGAGCGTGAGTATGGCCAGCATACTCACGACAAAAGCCATTAGCAATGCAATCAATATTCGAATTGAATCAAAACTGATATTGCTAGATTGATGAATGGCAGTTGCGGTGAAGTAAAACATTGCGTAACTGCATAGACTTGCAATTAGGCTGCTACCAAGTAATAACTTGAAAGGGACTATTTTTTTGCTGGCGGCAAAACATATACTCAAGCCAACCAAGCAGCTAATCAGCCACGATGCAACTAAATCTGCTAACGAAAACTGAAGCGCGCTGTCAGTATGAAAAGACAACCAATTTAGAAGCTGGACACCCCATATACCACTGCCCACTGCAATAGAATAAATGGGTAATAACCATGACCTGCTAGTTGCACTCGAGCGGTATAAATGACTTATAAACCCGAATGCAACAAACAAGGCTGAACTGCCCGCTGCTAGCGAAAGTAGTATCAACCAAATGTCGTATTGCAGCTCCATAGATGTTAACTCAGCAAATAACGTGCCATGTTATTATTTTATGATAATTATATGATGTAAATCATATGCTTGTTCAAGCGCTCTAAGCATACGATTTATAAATAGTGTAAAGCTCATCATTAAATAGGGGTAAATGAGCTAAAAATACATCTTTTGTTATCAAATAGGATGAAATGTTAACAGAAGTGTTAAATACCTCTCAATAGCTCATTAATGCCCACTTTACTCAGCGTTTTTGCATCTACTTTTTTAACGATAACCGCGCAATAAAGACTATAGCTACCATCTTTAGAAGGTAAATTGCCAGCAACCACTACAGAGCCAGCGGGTACGCGACCGTAGAACACTTCGCCTGTTTCTCTATCGTAAATTTTAGTGCTTTGGCCGATGTAAACACCCATGGAGATGACGCAGTTGTCTTCTACCACAACGCCTTCAACTACTTCAGAACGTGCGCCCACAAAGCAGTTGTCACCGATAATAGTTGGCCCAGCTTGCACAGGCTCTAACACGCCGCCAATGCCCACGCCGCCGCTTAAATGCACGTTCTTGCCGATTTGCGCACAAGAGCCAACGGTCGCCCAAGTATCAACCATAGTGCCTTCGCCCACATGCGCGCCGATATTGACGTATGACGGCATCAACACCGCGTTTTTGCCGATGAATGAACCGCGACGCACGATGG
>JAYVRE010000166.1:0-2112 GCA_043776535.1 Methylotenera sp.
GCTTTTGCAGCACTCTTCATGCTCACGCTTATTTGGGGCTATAACTGGGTGGTGATGAAGCTAGCGGTGCAATACGCCAGCCCGTTTCAGTTTGCCGCGCTGCGCACGTTTTTGGGCGCGGCGATGTTATTTTTGGTGCTAGTATTAACAAAAAGGCCGTTAGCTTTAAAAGAATTCCCCACCATGTTAGCACTTGGTTTTCTGCAAACTTGCGGCTTTACTGGCTTACTGATTTGGGCGCTGGTGTCTGGCGGCGCGGGCAAAACCGCGGTGCTAGCGTACACCATGCCATTTTGGGTGATGCTGTTTGCATGGCCAATGTTGGGCGAGAAAGTGCAAGGCTGGCAATGGCTGGCGGTGGCGCTTGCCTTGTTTGGTATTGTGCTGATATTTGACCCTTTGCACATAAAAGGAGATGGGTTTAGCATGGTTTTAGCTTTATTATCAGGAATTTCGTGGGCAATTTCGGCAATCGTGTCTAAAAAACTGCATCAGCGTGCGCCACATTTAGATTTGCTCAATATTACCGCTTGGCCAACGTTGCTAGGCTCAATTCCTATTATTTTGCTTGCGCTAGTGTTGCCCGCGCCGCCTATTCAATGGACGCAGACATTTTATTTAACTATTATTTATAGCATTTTCTTAAGCGGTAGCCTCGCATGGGTATTGTGGCTGTATGCCTTGCAGCGCTTGCCTGCTGGGGTTGCCAGCATGGCCAGTATGTTAGCGCCCGTGATTGGCGTAAGCGCTGCTTGGCTGCAATTGAATGAGCGGCCTACGCCTATAGAGCTGGTCGGCATGTTATTTATCGCCTTGGCTTTGGTGACTATTTCGACGATTACGATTCGTAAACACCAAAGTGTTGACCCTGCACAAGGGCAGGAGTAGTAGCGCAAGCCAGTCGTGGTAAAATTTAATTTTTTAAGATTTAAGGGTTAGCAACATGGCAGGTCACAGTAAATGGGCAAATATTCAACACAGAAAAGGCCGCCAAGATGCCAAGCGCGGTAAAATTTTTACTAAAATTATTAAAGAAATTACCGTAGCCGCAAGGATGGGCGGTGGCGATGTTGCTATGAACCCCCGTTTGCGCGCCGCCGTGGCGGAGGCTAAAGAAGAAAACATGCCCGCCGATAACATCACCCGCGCCATTAAAAAAGGCACGGGCGAGCTAGAAGGCGTGAACTACGAAGAGATTCGCTACGAAGGTTACGGCATTAACGGCGCGGCGATTATTATTGATTGCCTTACCGATAACAAACAGCGCGCCGTGATGGATGTGCGCCATGCGCTAAGTAAACACGGTGGCAATTTAGGCACTGACGGCAGCGTGGTGTTTATGTTTAAACATTGCGGCAGCTTAATTTACGAACCTGGAACGAGTGAAGATAAAGTGATGGAAGCCGCGCTGGAAGCGGGTGCAGAAGATATTGTGACAGACGAAGATGGCAGCATAGAAGTAATTACGCTGCCGAATGATTTTATTGCCGTAAAAGAAGCCATGGAGGCGGCAGGCTTAAAAGCGGTGGTTGCCGAAGTGATTATGAAACCAAGTATGGAAACTATATTCACTGGCGACGACGCGGTGAAAATGCAGAAAATTTTGGATGCGCTGGAAGATTTGGATGATGTGCAGGATGTTTATACGACTGCGGTTATTGAAGAATAAATGCTTGTTTTAATTCAACAAACTTTCGCAATCCGTCATTCCCGCGAAAGCGGGAATCCATGGTTGGTATTTAATAAGTCAAAATGGATTCCCGCTTTCGTGGGAATGACGATGTAAGTGACAGTTGTTCGCATCCTCGGCATCGACCCAGGCCTGCGCATTACAGGCTTTGGTGTCATTGAAAAAATAGGCGTAAAAATTACTTATATTGCCAGTGGTACGATTAAAACCGCCTCTGCTAAAAAGAACGCTATAGAAGGCGAGGACGACAGAGAAGAATTACCCGCGCGGCTGAAAGTCATACTAGACGGGCTATTTGAGGTGATTGACACCTACGCGCCCAATCAAGTGGCGATAGAAAAAGTGTTTGTGAATGTGAACCCGCAATCCACCTTATTACTAGGCCAAGCGCGCGGTGCAGCGATTAGCGCGGCGGTAATTCG
>JAYVRE010000167.1:0-2094 GCA_043776535.1 Methylotenera sp.
GCAAATTAAGCGCAACCGAGATTAAAAAAGATAGCACCTTCGATTTTGCAGGTTTTAGCAAAGCTGATAAAAATCATAATGGCAGCTTGAGTCAAGAAGAATACGCGACATATAAATCGGCTGTGCAACAAAAAGAAACTAAGCGCGCCGCCAAAGATAGCGCGATTACCACCAAAATTAAAAGCAAATATTTAATCGAAAAAAACTTTAGCAGCTTTAAAGTGAGTGTGGAAACCAAAGATGGCATTGTGATTTTAAGCGGATTTGTGAAAGATGAAGCCACCAAAGTACGAGCAGGGCAAATTGCCAAAGGTGTGAAAGGCGTTAAATCAGTGACGAATAGCTTGGTTGTGAAGCCTTAGTGATTTAATTCCAAGGGTCATCTGAAAATTTATAGCCGTTCTCAATTATGTACGTTTTTAGTGTAGAAGCTGAGCTAACAGTCCAATTTTTATTCTTTTCGCTCAGGCTTGAACCGAAACGACTATTAATGCTATCGACGAGCTTTTTACCCTCTACTTTTGTGATAGCAAGGTGGCTAAGATGATTCTTAGTATCAGGCTTATCGCTAATTAAAGTAGAAAAAACTAGAGGAGTCAATTTGAAAATAGACTCATCTGCATATTCCATTTCAGCTGTGATTTCAGGCATTCGTGCCGCAGGTGTCTGGTAATCAACTCCAGGTTTAGGGCCGCCTATAAAGACTTTGGCAATTTTGTTTATTTCGCCCCATAACTCAATTTTCTGCTCGTTCCATGCAATCATGGCTGGTAAAAGTGTCTCGAATGGCTTTTCGAGTTTCATGTTTTTCAGTATGAAATTACTTTCCCTTAGTTTCAAGATAGCGCGTGTGCTATTACGAATAGCATTACTCATTGCTTGTTGGCTTTTTTCAAATCCCTCTAGTCTTTCAGTTTGAGCAAGTTCTATTTTTGCATTGTCCTGCAAATTTTTAGTATTTCCAAGTTCGTTAATGAACTCAGCAACAACATTATAATGGAGCGTTTCTTGAGCTAAACTTACCCCAGAAAAGGCTAATAAAAGAACTAATGAGGTCAGCACCGCTTTATTTTTCATTCTGTTAGTGTAACAGCCACACATTTCTAATTAAAGCCTTTTTGTGTGCTGTGTTAAAATAGTGATGAAGCTAGCTAGACAGTCGCCGCTTGTGCAAACAAGGGGAGGAAAGTCCGGGCTGCATAGAGCAAGATGACGGCTAACGGCCGTACGCCGTGAGGCGCGGAATAGGGCCACAGAGACGAGCGTATTTAGTTACGGTGAAACGCGGTAACCTCCATCTGCAGCAAGACCAAATAGGCCAGTGCGCTATGAAAATAGCAAGGCGTGGCTCGCGTCACTGGCGGGTAGGTTGCTCGAGCGTACAAGTAATTGTGCGCCTAGATGAATGACTGTTACGTGCAGCAATGCACGACAAAACCCGGCTTATCGGCTAGCTTCGCTTTATTTATGATTTAATTATATTCTGGATTTTCTGCACAAACCGAAGCAAATTTTGTGCTTTCATGCAATTCAATCACATAATCAACAACACTAATAATCTACATTCACTTAATTTAATAAGTGTTTGATTTTTATGAGTATTGTTTTTATCAACAAAACACGCTAAGTCTTTGTCTTATAAAGAAAAAATCTTAAAAAGTGCTTGCAAAGCGCCTTTTTTTTATCTATAGTGGAATTTGTGGGGAAAAGTGGAGTTTTGTGGGAACTTTTCAACTTTACTAGTAAACGTGAGTGATTTCTCACTTTTAGACACGATAGGATTTTAATAAGCAATGTTTCGCGGCGCAACAAATTTAAGTATGGATGCAAAAGGACGCTTGGCCGTTCCTGCAAAGCATCGCGATGCGCTATTAACGCAAAGCGCGGGTAATGTGGTATTGACCGCACACCCGCATGGTTGCTTGTTGCTATACCCGCAACCCGCGTGGGAGCCGATTCAGGCCAAGATGATGGCGCTGTCGAGCTTTGATAAGCAATCATCTAGCTTGCAGCGCTTGTTAGTGGGTTATGCCGAGGATATTACGATTGATGCAGCGGGTCGCATGTTGGTATCGCCTGCCTTGCGTGAGTTTG
>JAYVRE010000168.1:0-8017 GCA_043776535.1 Methylotenera sp.
ATCTGGCTCGTCTTTATTGGCAGACCTTTGTGCAACTAGTAAAATTTGCTTATTGCCATCAGAAGCGATTTCGAGCGCTCTAACTGATTTTGGACGACCTACAAATAACGGAATCACCAAGTGCGGATATACCACCACATCGCGCAAAGGCAATAGTGGCATCATATTGTGCTGTGTTTGTGATAAATCTTCTGGCAAAGTCTGTTCAGTCATAAAATACTTTCAAATTCACACGGCAACCACAGCCCGTGCTTTTAAGTGGGGAACATTCTTTGTTACTTCAAGGGCTAAATATTAAATAATCGCTTTAAGACACTATAAACCACCTATTATTAAATACAATAGCTCTTGACATGTTAAGGAGGAAAACGGGCGAGGCGTTAAATTAACTAATAGGCTTTTTAACTGGCAGATTCGGCCACTTTTGGCGCGTCTTGATAAATCATAATGGGTTGTGACTCGCCTTTAATTGTACCTTCATCAATCACCACTTTGCTCAAATTCTTGATGGAAGGAATGTCGTACATAATTTCTAATAGTGAATGCTCTAAAATAGAGCGCAAACCACGCGCACCAGTTTTACGTTCTAAGGCTTTTTTGGCAATTAATAACAAGGCGGATTCTCTGAATTCCAAATCAACGCCTTCCATTTTAAATAGCTTAATGTATTGTTTTGTTAGCGCATTTTTAGGTTCAGTTAAAATCGTCATGAGCGCAGCTTCGTCTAGCGTCTCTAATGTCGCAACCACGGGCAAACGACCAATAAACTCTGGAATTAAACCAAATTTAATCAAATCTTCTGGTTCTACACCGCGCAATATTTGGCCAATGTCATTCGCGTCATCTTTGCTTTTTACTTCCGCGCCAAAGCCTATACCGCCTTTTTCAGAGCGTCTGCGGATGACTTTATCTAAGCCATCAAACGCGCCACCGCAGATAAATAAGATATTGGTAGTATCCAACTGTACAAATTCTTGATTGGGATGTTTGCGCCCGCCTTGTGGTGGCACGGAAGCAACAGTGCCTTCGATGAGCTTCAATAGCGCTTGCTGCACGCCCTCGCCCGACACATCGCGCGTGATTGAAGCATTTTCTGACTTGCGTGAAATTTTATCTACTTCATCAATATACACGATACCGCGCTGCGCTTTTTCGATGTCGTAATCGCATTTTTGCAGCAATTTTTGCATAATGTTTTCAACGTCTTCACCCACGTAACCCGCTTCTGTCAAGGTGGTCGCGTCTGCCATCACAAATGGCACGTCTAACATGCGCGCCAAGGTTTGCGCGAGCAATGTCTTACCAGAACCCGTTGGGCCGATGAGCAAAATATTACTTTTTTGAATTTCTACGTCGTCTTTAGTGGTATTAGTCGAAATATGATTGTGACCAAGGCGTTTGTAGTGGTTATACACCGCTACTGATAAATTCTTCTTGGCTTGAACTTGGCCGATGACGTACTGGTCTAGAATGGCGCAAATCTCTTGTGGCGTAGGCAGGGACTTGTCGGTGGACTTAATATCGGTAAGGCTTTGCACCTCTTCTTTGATGATGTCGTTGCATAAATCAACACATTCATCGCAGATAAATACAGAGGGACCTGCAATTAATTTTTTAACTTCATGCTGGCTTTTGCCGCAAAAAGAGCAATAAAGTAACTTTTCACCTTCGGCTTTAGTGGCCATTTAAATCCTTATTTCCTACAAAACAACTTTATATTAGGCTAACTGTATGTTATTCCGCTTGACTATCTTATGTCGCTTGAATACGATTAGCAATCACCTTGTCGATCATGCCGTATTTGACAGATTCTTCCGCGCTCATAAAATTGTCGCGCTCGGTGTCGCGGTCAATCTCTTCTGCGCTTCTACCAGTATGACTGGCCAAAATTACGTTTAATTTCTCGCGCAAGTACATAATTTCTTTAGCTTGAATTTGAATATCGGACGACTGACCTGAAAAACCGCCAGAAGGCTGATGAATCATCACGCGCGAGTTAGGCAAACTAAAGCGTTTACCTTTTGCGCCAGCCGCCAATAAAAACGCGCCCATGCTAGCAGCTTGACCAATACACAAGGTGCTAACGTCGGGCTTAGCAAATTGCATCGTATCGTAAATCGACATACCTGCTGTGACCGAACCGCCTGGCGAATTGATGTAAAGTGAAATATCTTTATCTGGATTTTCAGCTTCCAAAAACAATATCTGCGCTACTACCAAATTGGCCGTAATGTCGTTGACTGGGCCTACTAAGAAAATAACGCGCTCTTTTAATAAACGCGAATAGATGTCGTAAGAGCGCTCGCCACGGCCACTTTGCTCAATGACCATAGGAATAAATCCTAAGCTTTGCGGCGCCTGCATACTGTTCTCTTGCATACTATTAAAATCTTTCATCCTTATGCCTTTAACTTATGGCTATTACTGGCCAGCCATTAACTCATCAAATTTAATTTTTGTGGCAGTCACTTTAGCTTTTTCCAGCACCCAATTCACTACATTTTCTTCGGTTGCCAAAGCGGCTGGCTCGTCCAAACGTTTTACGTCTGCGTAGTACCAACTTACCAATTCGCTTGGTTTTTCATAGCTATTTGCAAAAGTGTCAACTACTGCGCGCACTTGATCAGCATTGGCTTGCAGGTTATTTGTATTTACCACCTCGCTCAAAATCAAGCGTAGCGCTGTACTGCGTTTAGCTTGCTCTGCAAACATACTTGGCTCTAAGTTAATATCACTAGGATTCATGCCACGTTGCTGCAAGTTTTGTGCAGTCATTTGCATCATACGATTAATCTCAACACCCACCAAAGCCTTGGGTACTTCTAAATTAAATTCTGCAATCAGCGCTTGAAACACTCCTTCTTTTACACGTGCTTTGACGCGTTTTTCCACTTCTTGTTCAAGACTCAATTTAATTTCAGCACGCATTTTTTTAATATCGCCGTCATCAACGCCCAAACTTTTCGCAAACTCTGCATCAATTTTAGGCAAAATTGGCTCTGCAACGCTATTAAAAGTGACTTCGTAGCCAACTGCTTGGCCAGCGAGTTGCGCTGGATGATGGTCTTTAGGGTAAGTGATTTCGAATTTTTTGCTTGTGCCAACTTCACCGCCAACCAATTCATCATCAAACGCTGCGATACGGTTTGGTTCGCCCAATACTAAATCAATGCCTTTTTCTCCAGTGCTTTCTACTTGCTTGCCATCAATGCTCGCAACCAAGTTCACATTTACAAAATCACCCTTAATAGCTGCACGCTTAACTGGCTCGTAGCTCACTCTTTGTTTTACCAGCACACCTAAGGTCTTCTCAACGTCAGCTTCGGCTACTTCCAATGTTGGCTTTTCGATTTCAACTTTGCTTAAATCACCCAATTTAACTTCAGGGAAAATTTCAAAAGTAGCGGTATATTCAAGGTCAGTCGCCGCTTCCACAAAAGGTTTGTGCTCAATATTAGGGAACCCTGCCACGCGCAATTTGTTTTCTTCCACCGCGTCACCAAAGCTGGTTTCTACCGCTTTAGAGTAAATTTCATCACGCACTTGATTGCCATAATGCTGGCTCACCAAGCCAATAGGCGCTTTGCCTGGGCGAAAGCCAGAAAATTTGGCGGTGCGTGAGATTTGGCTAAGGCGTTGTTTGATTTGACCTTCCAATGGCGCCAAAGGCACTTTAACGGTCATGCGGCGTTCTAAGCCACTGATTGTTTCAACAGATGCTGCCATGATGCGCTTCCTGTAATAATTATTTTCTAAGCTGGTTAGAAAACGGTTAGTTATTATGGTTCTAATTATATGGTTCTAATTTTATGGTGCGAAAGGAGAGACTCGAACTCTCACGCCTTACGGCGCTGGTACCTAAAACCAGTGCGTCTACCAATTCCGCCACTCTCGCATTTAATCTAGGCTATGCAGTTAAACTCACATACCCAAATCAATAAAAGGCGTATTGTATCTCAACTTTGACTAATTTGATAAGATAAAACCACATAAAAACTAAGCTGGAACACAAAATTTTGCGCGCACTCTCACTTTAAACTTCAACACAAACATCGTCATAAAGATTAACATGGTCATTGACAAGTAAGCCTTACAAATTGCAAGATACAGCCTAGCACTCAATTAAAGTTAAATTTAAAGTTAAAACTATGCAGAACACTACCTATATGCAAAACACTAGCCAATCGAACGAAGACAACATGCTGCGCGCCGAGCTAGAGCTGTTAATGAAAGAGCGCGAAACCTTATTGATTATCGCTGGCGCAGCCACTGGCTTAATTGCCGAGCTTAACACCCATGATTTGCCAGTGCGTACCGTGGAAGCGGCAGATTTGCTTGCCACCACCATTAATAAACTTTCAGAAGAAACTTTGCAGGATGCGCTAAAGTCAGTACACGCCAGCATCGAAAGCTAGTACTTAAATTTACGCACGTGCGCACAGTTTCCCATCTTGAATTATTTTCCTCAATCAGCCCTATTGGTCGCTTGGCTAAGCCTGAGTATGGGCTTGAGCGTGTTCATAGCTGGCTGCACTAACGAAAAATATCTAGCTAAGCCGTTAGACCCAGCAAACTCATCAACCAAGTTACTCAACAAAGACGCCACTAGCGCCGATTTTAACGCTTACTTAATCAAGCAAAGCTATCTTGAAAAAGACTTACCTTTTGCAACTTGGGGCTTAAACGAGCTAACCCTTTGTGCGCTTTTTCATCAGACCAAACTAGATGTCGCCAAAGCGCAGCTGGCGCTTGCTAATGCCGCTGTCAATACTGCAAACCAAAAGCAAAAGCCCGTGCTTGGTGGCCGCGCAGCACGCAGCAACCAAGCCAATGACGATAAGAGCCCATGGGCGTTTGGGCTAGAGGTGGAAATCCCCATTGAAACGGGTAATAAGCGTGCAATTAAACTTGAAGAAGCGCAACATTTAGCCGAAGCCGCACGTATTGATGTAGCCGAGGTGGCATGGCAATTACGCAGTCAAATCGCCAAAGATTTATTGCGTTATTACGAAAATATTGCGCTGCAAAAACAATTAAGTCACGAAGTTAAAAAACAAGATGAACTGATAAAAATATTAGAAAAGCGCGTGCAATTGGGCGCGCTTTCTAATACGGAGCTTGGTCTAGCCAAATTGTTGCAACAAAAAACGCTATTCGCGCTAAATTCTGAACAAGTAAAATTGACTGAAATCCGCGCTGCACTGGCTTATGACGTGGGTTTAACGACAGAAAATTTTAATCAACTCAACCTAAAGCCGCTAGACTTAAATGCAACTTTTGAAAAACAGAGCACACAACTCACTGAATCTAAAAGTTTACAAGAAAAAGCCCTGCTAAACCGCTTAGATATTAGGCGCAGCTTAGAAAAATATGCGGCGGCAGAAGCTAAAATTAAATTAGAAGTCGCAAAACAAACGCCTGATATTTCGCTTAGCCCAGGTTTTATCTTTGAGTTTGGCGATAGTATTTGGTCGCTAGGATTTTCTACCTTACTAAATTTACTCAATAAAAATAACGCTTTAAATCAAATGCTTATTGCAGAGGCAACGCAGCTTCGTGAGATTGAAGGCGCACAATTTGAGGCGCTGCAAGCCAAAATTATTGGTGATTTAAGCCAAAATTTAGCGATTTACCAAGCTAGTTTGCAGAACATTAATCAAATTAAAACGCAGCAAGCAACGCAAATGCGATACAGCCAAAAACTGCAACGCCAATTTGATGCTGGTTTAATCGACCGCCTAGCCTTGACGCAGAATAGCCTGAATACAGCATTGCTGGAGCAACAATTACTTAACGCGCAATTTAGCAACTTGAATGCCGCTTTGGCGATTGAAGACACCATGCAGCGCCCTGTTTTTGACGATTTAACTTTTTGATGACTTCTCTAGGCCAACTCAATAAATCATGAACAAAAAACTCAGCCTAATTATTGTGATTCAAGCCTTCCTCGTTATCGGCTTATTTTGGGTACTGATTTTTTATGCCAAAGATGAGTTTGAGGCTTACCAAAGCAGTCAAAAGGAAGAGATTGAAAGCCCTAGCCACATTACTGAAAATGCTGGCGTTAATATTGTGAGCTTATCGCTTGCTATCCAACAAAATAGCGGTATTACAACGGCCAAGCTTAATAGCGCTTCATTTCAAGGTGAGATTAAAACTTTTGGCAGTGTGGTGAGTATCGATAGCCTAACGGAGGCAAAAGCTAAGTTTTTGAGCCTGAAAACTGATATTAACATCGCACGTTCTGGCAGCGGCCAAAATATTCAGCAATATCAGCGTCTTAAAACCTTAAATGAAGATGATAAAAACGTTTCTGATCGCGCTGTGCAAGAAGCTTTGGCGATGGTAAATGCCGATAAAGCCAGCGTCACTTCTAGCGAATTGCAGCTTAAGAATCTACACACAAATACAAAGCTACAATGGGGCGAAGCCCTCGCCAAACTCGCGTTTGAGGATACATTAGCACCACATTTAGCGAGCTTGTTAGATAGAAGAAATGTACTCATTCAAGTGAGTTTGCCGCTCAACACCGCAACGCCTAAAGCGGGCTCCACTATTAATGTGACACCTTTGAATGAATCAACTTCTTCAATTAAAGCCATTTACATTTCACCCGCCTCTACCAGTGATTCCAGTGGCTTTGGCAAAACTTTTTATTACAGCGCACCAGCAGAGTTGTTGCGGATTGGTATGCGTATCAATGTGAACATCAGCAACAACGCAAGCGATGCAGCAAGTGGTGCAATTATCCCCCACACCGCTGTGGTGTGGTACGCGGGCAAGCCGTGGGCATACTTTAAACAAGATCAAAATAAAGCAGGGCTAGACCAATTTGTGCGCAAGCCTATTTCTGCAGATAGTGAAGTCGGCTCTGGCATTGATAGCGGCTGGTTTAATGCAAACATCAGCGCCGATAGCGAAGTTGTCGTAACTGGCGCGCAGTTATTGCTTTCAGAAGAATTTAAGTACTTGATCAAAAATGAGAATGAGGACTAGCTTGCCATGATGTCGGCAATCGTTCGTTTCTCAATCCGCTTTTATGGCGTGATTATTGCCTTGGCGTGCCTAGTAGTGCTGTACGGCATCTACAGCCTCAAGCGCAGCAATTTAGACGTTTTTCCTGAGTTTTCACCCACGCAAATCATTATTCAAACCGAATCACCAGGTTTATCGGCTGAGCTAGTTGAAAGCCTTGTTACACAGCCGATTGAAACTAGCATTGCAGGCACAGTGGGCGTGGCGAATATGCGTTCACAGTCAATACCTGGCTTGTCGATTGTGACCGTAATATTTAATGAAAACACGGATATATATAGAAACCGCCAAGTGGTTGCCGAGCGTTTAAGCACGCTCAACAACCAGATTCCACGCGGTATTACGCCCAACATTACACCGCTCACATCAAGCGCCAGCACAGTGTTAGGCTTTGGTGTCACTTCAAAAAAACGTAGCTTGATGGAGCTGCGCACACTGGTCGATTGGACGATTGTGCCGCATTTATTGGCGATTCCAGGCGTGGCAGATGTGAACGTATTTGGCGGTGAAGTGCGGCAGTTTCAGGTGCAAATTGATCCCGACAAACTCCTTCGATATCAGCTTAATATTAATGACGTGGTGGCTGCCACACAAAAAGCCACTGGCGTGAGCGGCGCAGGATTTATTCAAAACAATAATCAACGCATTATTGTGAATACTGAAGGCCAAGCCACTACTGCCGCGACACTAGCCAAAGCCGTATTGCTGCATAAAAATGGAATTAGCATCACGCTTGGCGACATTGGCCGCGTGGTGGAAGGTGCAGCGCCCTCGATTAGTGCGGCCGCAATTAACGAAGAAACGGGTATTTATTTATCGGTGCAAGGGCAGCTGGGAGCCAATACCTATGCGGTTACCCAAGCCATTGAATCTGCAATTAAAGAGCTAAAGCCTAATCTGGAAAATGAGCAGGTCACGCTGCACGAAGGCTTGTTCCGCCCTGCTAATTTTATCGAAACCGCCATTGCTGGCGTGCGCACCG
>JAYVRE010000169.1:0-2078 GCA_043776535.1 Methylotenera sp.
CTTTGCGCGTCACTTAGCGCTTGTTGAAATTTGGTGGTAAGTTTATCGAAACGCATTTTTGTCTCCATTCAGGTTCAGTTAAAACTTAAATGGTGACGAATTTTCAAAAAACAATTGCCGCTAATTTTTGGCGGGGAGTTGCCAGCTACGCCCTTCGTCATCCGATTGCATGCTGTAACTTGCCCCGCCCGCTTGCCAGTTGAGCGTAAGTAAACCCGCGTTTTGTGTAAAGCGTAATTCACGCGTGTTTTCTGCCGCGATTTTCTTAGGTACGCTCGACACCCAAGCCTCGCCATCCATACGCGCGTAATAAATATGACTATCATCAGCCCAAGCCAGATGCCAGCCCCAGCCTGCGCCCTCGGCGATTGCCAGTGCTTGATATGTACAACCGTGACTTTTGTCAAAAGTCACGCGCTTAATGTCGTCTGGTGATTGCGCTATCACTAAATCGTATGCGTCATTTTCGAACGCGTGTTGCGAAAAAGTCAATTTTACGCCGTGACTATCCGTCACTTCCGCCGCGACGCAATCTTCTGCTGATGCCGCCTGCGCACTTGTATTTGTACTTACGCTTAAAAATAATGCTAAAAAAATAAGTTTTTTCATTTGGCTATTTTAATTTAAACAGTTTTCAATATAACCCGATGATTAATATAAACTAAAATTGTGATTATCACAAAAGAAATGCCTGCCAATGGTAATAAAATAAATAAAGTACCAAGGGTGATTTTTAGCCCTAAAGGCAGTTTACTGTAAGTGGCCACTGGCGCACTTAGCGTATTTTTACTGCGTCGTTTTAGCCACATGGTAAGTCCAGCAATCACTGTCGTCACAATGGTGACACACACAATAAGCAAGCCCCATTGGCTGATTGCACCAAACTGATTGCCCTTGTGCGTCATTACACCAAACTCAACCGCTTTGCCAAGCGGCGTGTATTGCTGCCAAGCAATATCTTGAATAACCGCACCAGAATAAGGATTAATGTAGAGCGTACGCTGTGCCTGTGCTTGCTTTGGCAGATAGCTGACTGTAATCACATCGACAGATGTTTGTGGAAAAGTAACTGTTAACTTTGGCTTAGTGGTATTAATACCATTGCCTTGCAGTAACTTACTTAACTTATCTAATGAAATAGGCGTCATGTCACCATCTTGTGCGACAGGCTTATCTGCTTTACGCACTGCCCACGGCAAATCAGCATTTTCGTCATGATGATGCTGGTGCATTTGGCTAGCATCTAGCGTAGGTGGCGCACTAAAGCCTAGGCTACTGGCTAGATTTTGGTTTAAAGTGCCTAGGCTAGCTAAATTATCACCCCAAAATGTGGCCCATGGCAGGCCAGATAGCACTAAAAAAACCACAAAAAATAAATTAAAAAAGGCAGGCACGGCATGAATGTCGCGCCAAAACTTGCGGCCTTTGGCATTCAACCTTGGTAATACTACGCCTTTTGCCTGCGCCTTTTTTGGCCACCATAAATAAGCGCCCGTCACCATCATCACCATCACCCATGAAGCAGTCAACTCGACTATCCAGCTACCAACAGCAAAACCACCTATTTTTCCAATCAGCAACTTGCCATGCAGACGCGAAATCACACCCATTAACCGCCAATCCGATTCAACTGACCCTAATATTTTGGCTTGATAGGCATCAATGAATAAGTCTTCATTGATGCCATCGTCATTTATTTTCCAGGTAAATGACTCATCTAACACACGTGGAAACTCCACGCTTACAATTTGAGCGCTGGGGTATTGTTGCGTAATTAAAGCGACTTGTTGCTGAAGACTCATTGCTTGCGCCAACGGCTTATTAGCTGGCTTTACTTGAGGTTTTATTTGAATCAAATCAGCATACCAAACGCGCTCAATTTCATGCTCAAATAAATACAATGCACCTGTAATCGCCAATATTAGTAATACTGGCGCAACAAATAACCCAACATAAAAATGCCAGCGCCACACCGCAACCTAAGGTTTTAAAGTACTGTTCATATCTGACACTTCTCTACCTAGAACCTGTATGTAAGCGTGAGTTGAGCAATTCTGGGCTGGCTCGGGGCAAGCGTG
>JAYVRE010000170.1:0-2071 GCA_043776535.1 Methylotenera sp.
TATGCGCTGGTCGCGGGCATTACCAAGCACATGTCGCCGCATGTGTTGCGCCATGCCTTTGCCACGCATTTGCTTAATCATGGCGCAGATTTACGTGTAGTGCAGATGTTGCTCGGGCATTCGGATATTTCGACCACGCAGATTTATACGCATGTAGCAAGGGAACGCTTGAAGCAATTGCATAGTGTGCATCATCCTAGGGGGTAGTGAATATTGATGCTCTGCAAGCCAATATCCATGCGGCTCTCAGGGCAGGCGCTTTACCCTCGGGGGTTTAAGTAAAGCAAAAAATCAAATTTAGCCCGTCATTCTGAGCGTAGCGAAGAATCCAGTAAAACTAAAAAATTTCACCCCGTCATTCCGTACAAGCATAGCGCGATACGGAATCCAGTGGCTTTTGACCTTGTTTTTTAAGTTTTAAAATTCAAAATGGATTCCCGCCTGCGCGGGAATGACGGCGTGGGGTGTTTGAATTTCGTCCCCTTACATCACGCTGAGTAGCGCAGACAAAATAAGATGAAGGCGAGCACCTGTTCGAGCACCGCAACAAGCCTTGCGCTGTGAGGCTTGTTAGGGCGAGTTGCACAGCCGCTTATTTTGATGAGCAACGCAAGGTAGCCGAAGGCCGTGATGTCGGGGTGCTGGTTTCTTTGGTTACTTTCTTTTTAAGCACTTAAAAGAAAGTAACTAGCTGTCGGGCTACCCCCGACGGGTTTAGGCTGAGGGAGTTTCGGCTAGTTTTTTGGATGATTGGCGAGCAATTTTAGCCGTAACTTTTTTAATCATTGCTTGGGTTTCTTTTACCTTTTCCCCTTCAATGACTTCTCTTTTTAATACATCATTAATTAAAATTTCTGAAATATGCTCAACATCAACTTTCAGTTCTGGAAAAATTCGCTTTAATTCACGCCTTAATGTTTGCAGGACTGGCTCGGAGACTGTTAGTTGAGCAATAACGAATCTATTTAACATCTGAGTGTGCTGATGGAATTGTTCCATAGCATCGCTACTAATTCCTTCTCTGCAAAATAGGAAAAGTTTTTGAATATCATCTTCATTTTTCAGAGAAACATTCAAAAAGTGCAGTGCTGTTATTTCCTCGTAACTGTAATGTTGACCAGGAATAATTTTATAAAGCCTCCACTCCACCGAGTTGGTAAGCACGACCCAATAAATCCCTGACTTTGCTCCATAATCCACAGCTTGTTTTATGTGAGATTCATTAAGAGTGCTACCTGCAGATTTGACCTCAATTAAATATCTGACTTTGCCATCTATTTTTACAGCTAAATCGCAATAAGTACCACGAATCAGCAGTTCACTTGTTAGTTCTGCATATTTATCAAACCCAAAAACATCAGCCATAATATCTTTAACCAACGTTACTGTAGTAGCTTCAGGAACGTCTTGTGATTTATGCATATTTGCTACGGTTTGATATTTTTTTATTGCACTAGTAAATCTGTCAGTAACTTTTTTTGAGATTTTTAACATTTTTTGCTTTCTCTTTTGAGTTTAAGTTCTTAAATTATATATTAGCAAAATTTGTTGAAGTGCGCTCAATTTCCACCCCTAACGCCTTCAGCCCCGCCAATATCGTGGGTTTGGCGACTTTTACTTTCACGTTTTCGGCTTTAAATTCTTTTAAAATCAGTTGTGCAACATGCTCTGCCAGCGCCTCCACCAATTGAAAGCTGTGTTCGGCTAAGGTTTCGCGAATACGGCTGACGACTGCGCCGTAATCAATGGTGTCGGCAATCGCGTCGCTTTTGCCCGCCTTGCTTAAATCGTAGCCAATTTCAATATCCAAAATAATGGTTTGCGGCACCATGCGTTCCCACTCGGGTACGCCGAGTTTGGTTTGTACTTTGAGTTCGCTTATAAATATTGTGTCCATATTTTCTCTTCGTCATTCCCGCGCAGGCGGGAATCCAGTAATATCAGTAATATAATACCAACATATTAGTAAATAGAGAGAAAACCTCTGGATTCCGTGGTTCGCAACACAAAACCGTTGCTCCCGTCGGAATGACGGATAAGGGAAATTTGATGAATGAATTAGGGTTTATCC
>JAYVRE010000171.1:0-7922 GCA_043776535.1 Methylotenera sp.
TCTATCTGCCAAGATAGACGTTTTATGGCGCGCTATATGCCTGATTTAGAAAGCTATTTTCATTACAGAAACCTAGATGTGAGCGTATTTAAAGAGCTAGCACGGCGCTGGAAGCCCGCAATTTATTCAGGCTTTAAAAAAGCCAGTAAGCACGAGGCTTTGGCAGATATTTACGAATCAATCGATGAGCTTAAGTATTATCGCGAGCATTTTATAGTTAAATAATAAATCGATAGTTTGAGCGAATTGCTGCGTTGGGCGGTACTCGCAGCCTCAATGTACAACACGTACTATGTCGGCTTCTGCGCTCCGCCCGCCTTGCACTTCATCTCAAACAATCAATTTATAGGCTTTATGAAAAAAAAGGGCGCACAACTTAATGTTACGCCCCTAGGGAGGAGAAGTTAGCTTTGGAGAAGCTAATTTATAATAAGCATCAACTGTGCCAACTCCGAACTCAATTTTTCAAGCATGTTTTTTCGTACAGCGCTAAATAGTCAATCGCGCTGGAATCCCAGCTAATATTGCGGTTCATGCCGTTTTTCTGAATTTTTCGCCAAGTTTTTTTATCTTCCCAGCAATTAATTGCACGCTCAATGGTGACCAAAAGTGATGCACTAGTGACATTTTTTACCACAAAACCCGTCGCGATATTGTTTTTAAGTGACAACTCATTCGTGTCGCAAACAGAATCCGCCAATCCGCCTGTCAGCGAGACAATTGGCGGCGTACCGTAAGCCAGGCCATATAATTGATTCAAGCCGCACGGCTCGAAACGTGATGGCATGATAAACATATCGCAGCCTGCCATGATGTTGTGCGATAGATGCTCGTGATAACCCGTATTCATGCTCACTTGCTCTGGATAACGCTCTGCAAACGCGTTAAATTCGGCTTCTAGCGCTTTATCTCCGCTGCCTAAAATGGCAAACTGGCAACCTTTTTTGATTAATTTAGGCATTATTTCTGGTAATAAATCTAAACCTTTTTGATGGGTTAATCGGCTTACCACGCCCAATAATGGTGCATCCGCATCGATTTGTAGCCCTAATTGTTGTTGTAACACGCGCTTCACCTCTTTTTTGCCTGTGATGCGGCTGTCACTATAATTTTTTGGCAAATGTGCATCACTGGCGGGATTCCACTCTTGCGTATCAATGCCATTTAATATGCCAGTTAAATCGCCACTACGCGCTTTCAGCAAGCCTTCCATGCCAAATCCAAAATTAGCTGTTTGAATTTCTTGTGCGTAAGTTGGGCTTACGGTGCTTAATTTATCCGCATAAAAAATACCCGCTTTTAAAAATGATATTTGGCCATAAAATTCAAACCCGTTAATTTGAAAGTCTTTGGCTGGCAACTCAAGCACTTTAAGCCAGTTTGCGCTAAAACAGCCTTGAAAAGCCAAGTTATGAATGCTTAATATTGATTTGGTGGCCGATTGGTCTACCAGCTTCATATAAGCCAATGCTAGGCCTGTTTGCCAATCGTTACATTGAATTAAATCAGGCTGCCAGTCTTTTAATGGGCTATTTTTGCTGCACAACAAGCTGGCTACGCGCGAAAGCACGCCGAATCTAAGCGGATTGTCTATCCAATCTACGCTATTTTCATCGCTATATGGGCCACCCGCACGCTCATACAAGTGCGCATTTTGTATGGCGATAACCGTTAAGCCACTGTCGGGCATTTTGCCCGTGATTAAAGTGCAAGCATGACCTAATACCTCAATGCTGGCGATGGTTTGCGGCGATTTTAGTTTTTGCAATACCGCGCTATAACCAGGAATTAATATCCTAATATCGCCACTAAACTGCTTTAATTGGCTGATGGCTTTAGGCAGCGCGCCACTCACATCGGCCAAGCCGCCAGTTTTAATCAGTGGAAACGCTTCAGATGTGGCAAATAAAACGCGCAAATTATTCTCGCTACTAATTAAATGGTATATTTGCATTATAGAGCGTAAAGAAGTTTCTATAAACATATAAAACCACCGTTCGCCCTGAGCCATGAGTTTGTCGAATGGTCGAAGTCATTTAAAAGGCAGCTTTTCGACAAGTCAGGGCGAACGGTGTGAGGGTGGATTAATTTTATCTGAAAGAACAATATGGCAGAAGGGAAAATCGTTTCAATACAGTGGTTAGCAGTGGGCGGCGGCGCGGCACTAGGTGCATGGCTGCGCTGGGGTTTAGGCATCGCGCTAAACGCTAGCATGTTGCCCATGGGCACGCTAATCGCCAACCTAGGCGGCGGCTTGTTAATGGGTATGGCGATGGCTTATTTTATGGCTACACCTTCTATGGCTACACCACAGCAAAACGAACTGCGATTATTCATAATGACAGGCTTTTTAGGCGGCTTAACTACGTTCTCAGCATTCTCAGCCGAAGCCTTTAACTTTCTACACAAACAGCAATACGCTTGGGCGGCAGTGCATATTTCTAGTCATGTTGTGGGTAGTTTATTGATGACAGCAATCGGCTTTGCTACAGTGTTTTACTTGCGTAACTAAGTATTTGTACTAATTAAATAAATAAAAAAAGCCCGAAATAAATCGAGCTTTTTTATTGCTACTAAGATGACTATTTTTGTGTTTCTACCATCACTAACGGTGCGTCAGCAAGGGCTGATGCAGCGTCTTTCTTCCAGTTTGGTGCTTTGCGTGGAGCTTTTGGTTTAGCAGGCTCAGTGGCTATTGATGCTGGTTTTGCGTTACCTTTGGTTTCCACTAATTGCAGGCCACTTGTAGCTAAATCTACTGGTTTTGATGCTTTAGTTGGTTTGGCTGATTTAACGGCTTTAGGCGCGGCTGGTTTTTTGTCAGCTTTTGCATTTGGCGCTGCGTCAGCTTTAGGCGTTGTTTCTATAACTGTTGCGGTTTCAACTACTGCGGCTGTTGATTTAGCAGGTTTCTTATC
This sequence comes from Methylotenera sp., assembly GCA_043776535.1. Classification (GTDB taxonomy): domain Bacteria; phylum Pseudomonadota; class Gammaproteobacteria; order Burkholderiales; family Methylophilaceae; genus Methylotenera_A. The sequence goes on from JAYVRE010000171.1 coordinate 2,919, forward strand.
TTTAGGTGCCGCTTTAGGGGCTTTCGCGGGCGATTCAACTACAGGCTCATAAGCCAATACCTGTGCGGCTTCTGGAGCAGGGTCGTTTGGCACGAAAGCGGCTGCGTTTGAATCGCGGCTGGCGTCACGGGCACCATCGCGATTTTTATTGCGATTACGACCACCACGGCGACTGCGTCCTGTACGTTCTGGGCGCGGCGTGTTGGCATCATCCGCTTGGTTGTCTGTTGGCGCAACAATGGCTGCTGTTTCAACTTTTTCTACGCGGACATTTTCTACAGGGCGATTCTCTGCTGGACGCGGTGTGCGCTCAGAACGTGCTTGCTGATTAGCTTGTTGCGGGCGTTGGCCTGGCTGTGGTTTATCACCACGCTCGGTATTGTTGCGGTCACGGCTATTGGCGTTGCGATCACGGTTGCGATTGCGATCACGGCCAGCGTTACCAGAACGATTGCCGTCGCGGTTATTGTCACGGGCTTCGGGAGCAGTTTTGTCTTTCGCTTTTTCTTCTGTTATTACTTCATCCTTGCCAGTGAATAATTTTTTAATGCGACCAAAAATGGATACTTTTGCCACAGGTGCAGCTACTTTTTCTTCCACAACACGTTCCGCTACAATCGGCGCAGAAGTCGCTGCCGTAATGCCTTTTACTAGCGCTTCTGGCGCGCTAGGCTTAGCTTCTTCGTTCAGACTGCGTACGTAAGCGGTTTCGGCTGGTAGCTCGACCATTTTGTAACTAGCTTGCGAGGTTTCCTCATTTACATCATCATGCTTAATGCGCGTGATGCTGTAATTAGGCGTTTCCATGTGCACGTTGGGGATCAATATCACTTCCACACCCATGCGTAGCTCAATTTTATGAATATCCGCGCGCTTTTCATTTAACAAGAAAGTCGCGGCTTCTACAGGTAATTGCACCTGAATAATCGCGCTATTGTCTTTCATCGCTTCTTCTTGTGTGATGCGCAAAATGTGCAAGGCGGTAGATTCAATACCGCGAATATGGCCAGTGCCGCTACAACGTGGGCAAGCGGCGTGATTGGTTTCGCCTAAACTAGGGCGCATACGTTGGCGTGACAATTCTAGCAAGCCAAAGCGTGAAATTTTACCTGTTTGTACGCGCGCGCGGTCTGCGTGTAGCGCATCGCGCAAGGTATTTTCTACGTCGCGTTGATTCTTAGGGTTTTCCATATCAATAAAATCGATTACCACCAAGCCGCCAAGGTCGCGCAAGCGCAATTGGCGCGCCACTTCTTCAGCCGCTTCTAAATTGGTGTTGAGGGCAGTTTGTTCAATATCGGCACCCTTGATAGAGCGGCCAGAGTTGACGTCAACCGATACTAAAGCTTCGGTGTGGTCAATCACAATCGCGCCGCCAGAAGGCAAACGCACTTCGCGTGAGAAGGCAGATTCGATTTGATGTTCAATTTGAAAGCGTGAAAATAACGGTACTTCATCTTGGTATAGTTTCACACGCGAAACATTGCCTGGCATGACATGGTTCATAAACTGCACCGCTTGTTCGTACACATCAGCGGTATCAATTAAAATTTCGCCAATGTCGGCGCTAAAGTAATCGCGTATGGCGCGAATGACCAAGCTGCCTTCTTGGTAGATTAAGAACGCGCCCGATTGAATAGTGGATGCTTCTTCAACCGCTGTCCATAGTTGCGTGAGATAGTTTAAATCCCACTGCAACTCTTCTGTGTTTCTGCCGATACCAGCGGTACGCGCGATAATGCTCATGCCTTTTGGTATTTCGAGTGCTGCCATTACATCGCGTAATTCGTTGCGATCTTCACCCTCAATACGGCGCGAAACACCACCGCCGCGTGGATTATTTGGCATTAGCACCAAATAACGGCCTGCGAGTGAGATAAACGTGGTGAGCGCAGCGCCTTTGTTGCCGCGCTCGTCTTTATCCACTTGCACGATAAGCTCTTGACCTTCTTTAATCACGTCTTGAATACGTGTTTTGCCACCTTCAGATTTATCTGAAAAATAGCTACGTGAAATTTCTTTAAAAGGCAGAAAACCGTGACGCTCGGCACCGTAATCAACAAATGCCGCTTCTAGTGAGGGTTCTACGCGGGTAATAACACCCTTGTAAATGTTGCTTTTGCGCTGTTCTTTACCAGCGTGTTCTATGTCTAAATCGACTAATTTTTGTCCATCGACAATTGCAACGCGTAATTCTTCTGACTGCGTTGCATTAAATAACATGCGTTTCATTGTGTGCTCCCGCGCTGTAATCGGGCAGACTTTTTACTGTGAACTAAAGACTTAAGTATAGAGAGATAAGCTTAAAAAGCTTATTAATAACGTTTGAGCACGCATACGTAAATAGGCGTCAATTTGTAGCAGGTAAATCTTTCGCAAGGCGCATGTTTAAAGGCCTGTATTACATAGCGCTTGTATTAAAGCGCTATGCAGCTTAATTTAAATGTGTTGCTACAATTGTCAACTTACGCCAACAAGTGGCATAAATCCGTTAAAATTCTATATTCAGTACTTTGGTCGCGCTTAAGTATTTTATTACTTAGTGTTTTATTATGTCTGCGGCGACTAGAGCGCAATTCTTTTATCGCTACTTAAAATGGCGAGCGATTTAGCCATTATATTAGGTGTCGGTTATATTGGATGTAACCCAATATTTTTTGTCACATATTTTGTGTGTTTAATCGCATTTAGTAATTAGATTCAACAACATGCTAAACAAACAACACGCTAAGTATAGGCGTAATCGGCACTTTAAGCAAAGCCAAAGTAATATTAGGTTAAGTAAAATTTAGGTTAAGTAAATTAGATTAAGTAAAATAGGATTCAATTGGAACAAAATAATATTATTAGTGCAAGTGCCGCAGCGAACGTCACGGTGGATGAGGCATCTGAAGGTCAGCGTATCGATAATTTCCTCACCAAAACATTAAAAGGCGTGCCCAAAAGCCATATTTATCGCATTTTGCGCAGCGGTGAAGTGCGCGTCAACAAAGGTCGTATCGATGCCTCGTACAAGCTGATGATTGGCGATATTGTGCGCGTGCCGCCAATACGTGTGGCCACACACGAAAAAGAGGTGATGAACGCACCTGCTACATCGATATTGGAAAGCACGATTATTTTTGAAGACGAAGCCTTGCTAGTCATCGACAAACCTGCTGGTTTTGCCGTGCATGGCGGCAGTGGCGTGAGTCGTGGCGTAATAGAGCAGTTGCGAATGGAACGTCCCAAAGCCAAGTTTTTAGAGTTGGTACATCGGCTGGATCGCGAAACTTCTGGCGTGTTGATGCTGGCCAAAAAGCGTGCTGCATTGGTGGCGCTGCACGAAATGATTCGCAACAATCAAACCGATAAGCGTTATTTAATGCTGGTGGCAGGTGAGTGGACGGATAAAAAGAAACGTGTGGTGTTGGATTTGCAAAAGTATGTGCTGCCCAACGGTGAGCGCCGCGTGAATGTGGTAACCGATAAAAGCAAAGATAAATACGGCGAAGCACAAGTCTCAGAAACCAATTTTTACTTGAAACAAGCCTATGTTGGCTTCACATTATTAGAGGCGCAACTTGTTACTGGTCGCACCCATCAATTACGCGTGCAATTGGCACATTTGGGCTTTCCCATTGTCGGAGATGATAAGTATGGCGATTTTGCCAATAATAAACTTTTGCAGAAAAAAGGCTTAAAACGCATGTTTTTACATTCGGCCGAAACCAATTTAAAGCATCCCATGTCTGTTGATAAGTCTGGCGATAAACTTAAGTTAATTGCGCCGTTACCAGCAGATTTGCAAAAATTCCTGACCAGTTTAGTCCGTCATTAAGTTTAGAGAAAAAATAAGGTAAAGAAAAGATTTATGAGTAAGCAATTTGATTTGATTGTGTGGGATTGGGACGGTACGTTAGCGAATTCAACAGGCATGATTGTGGATGCAATTGTGTTGGCTGCAAACCAAGTTGGCTTGCCAACGCTAGATCCAGTCGCTGCGAGTAATATTATCGGGCTTGGTTTGCGCGAGTCTATTCATGCGCTGTTTGGCAATATTCCCAGCGAACAAGCGCAAGCTTTGGCTAGACAATACACCGCCAATTATTATGCGGGTGAGGAGGCTATTCCACTTTTTGCAGGTGCAAAACCCACCATTATTGAGCTTAATCGGCGCGGTTATAAGCTAGCAGTAGCCACAGGCAAGGGCAGGCGTGGTCTTAATTTGGCGCTAGAGCATTGTGGCCTAACGCAATATTTTCATGAGACTAGAACGGTGGATGAGTGTTTTTCTAAACCGCATCCGCAAATGCTAGATGAGCTGATGGATGCTTGTGTGACAACGCCAGAGCGCACTTTGATGATTGGCGATACCAGTTACGATTTGCAAATGGCAGAAAATGCCAGTGTACAAGCGGTAGCGGTGACGTTTGGCGCGCAATCGCAAGAACAATTATCAGCGTACAATAGCATTGAAATTTTCCATCAATTTAATGATTTAAGCGCATGGTTGTTAAAGCAAGCATAAGCTTTTTAAAAAATGAATAAACAAGCCATTATTTTAGATAGTAATGAACTGCACGAGAAATCGCTCGGCCTGCGCTTTGCTCTGCCGCAATTGGGCGAATTTGCTACTGGTTTTGTGGTGCGCTATCACGGCAAGGCGCATGCCTACGTGAACCAGTGCGCGCACGTGCCAGTGGAGCTAGATTGGGAACAAGGACATTTTTTTACTGTGAGCAAAGATTATCTCATTTGTGCCACACACGGCGCGCATTATCAGCCTGATACTGGCCATTGCATTATGGGACCATGCAAAGGAAAAAGCTTGCAAGCATTGCCTGTGACAGAACAAAATCAGCAAATCACCATTCATATTGATCAAATTCATAAATTACTTCTAGATAAAACACACAGGAAAACCTAAATGGCGGAACAAATTAACACAGAAAGCAATAGCAACTGGCAACAACAAACCATCGAAAAGTTAGCGCTTTCTGGCTTAAAAGAGCAGCAAACCGC
>JAYVRE010000172.1:0-7921 GCA_043776535.1 Methylotenera sp.
AATAACACCATTGGCCAAGCTTTATTGGCGAAGCGCATGGGCAAGCCGCGTGTAATCGCCGAAACGGGTGCAGGCCAGCATGGCGTGGCGACAGCGACGATTGCGGCGCGTTTAGGCTTAGAGTGCGTGGTTTATATGGGCAGCGAGGATGTTAAGCGACAAGCGCCTAACGTGTTTAGAATGAAACTGCTGGGCGCAACTGTGGTGCCAGTCGAAAGTGGATCCAAAACGCTTAAAGACGCGCTTAACGAGGCCATGCGCGATTGGGTGACCAATATTGAAAATACGTTTTATATTATTGGCACCGTAGCAGGCCCGCACCCATACCCGATGATGGTGCGCGATTTTCAAGCGGTGATTGGCATAGAATCAAAAGTACAGATGATGGAAATGGTCGGTCGTCAGCCAGATGCAGTAGTCGCTTGCGTAGGCGGTGGCTCTAATGCGATGGGCATTTTTTATCCGTATATCGATGTGCCAAATGTGCGTTTAATTGGCGTGGAAGCGGCTGGACACGGCATGGAAACAGGCATGCACGCCGCGCCTCTAACCGCCAATAGCCCAATAGGCGTGCTACACGGCAATCGTACTTATTTAATGCAAGATGCTGACGGCAATATTGTCGATACGCATTCAATTTCAGCAGGTTTGGATTACCCAGGCGTTGGCCCAGAACACGCTTGGTTAAAGGATATTAAACGCGCTGAATACGTAGCCGTTACTGACGATGAAGCTATGACAGCTTTTCATAGTTTATGTCGCACAGAAGGCATTATCCCTGCGTTAGAATCTAGCCACGCCTTAGCACATGCGGAGAAAATGGCCAAAACTATGCGTAAAGATGAAATCATTTTGGTTAACTTATCTGGCCGTGGCGATAAAGATATCAATACCGTAGCAAAGCTCGCCAACATAACCCTATAAGTCAATTTATGTCACGCATTCAAACCGTTTTCGCAAGCCTCAAAGCCAGCAATAGAAAAGCCTTAATTCCCTACATCACAGCGGGTGATCCGCACCCAAAACATACCGTTAATTTACTGCACACCTTGGTAAAAAATGGTGCAGATATGATTGAGTTAGGTATTCCGTTTTCTGACCCTATGGCGGATGGCCCAGTGATTCAGCGTGCTAGTGAGCGTGCGTTAAAGCATAAAGTGGGTTTGAAAAACGTGCTAGAAATGGTGAGCGAATTTCGTCAAAAAGATGATAAAACGCCTATTATATTAATGGGTTACGCCAATCCAATCGAGGCGATGGGTCAAGCTAAATTCACGCAAGCAGCAAAAGCGGCGGGCGTAGATGGTGTGTTGACGGTGGATTATCCGCCCGAAGAATGTAGCGATTTTATCGCCGCTTTGCAAGCCAATGGTATGGATAGTATTTTCTTGCTTTCGCCAACGTCCGACGCGGCGCGCGTGAATTTAATCGTGAATCAAGCCAGTGGTTTCCTGTATTATGTGTCGTTAAAAGGCGTGACTGGCGCGGCCAATCTAGATATTGAAGAAGTGAAAGCGCGTGTGGCAGAAATTCGCAGCAAGACCAGTTTGCCGATTGGCGTGGGTTTTGGCATAAAAGATGCTATTACCGCTAAAAATGTGGCAGCTTTTGCTGATGCTATTGTGGTGGGTAGCCGCATGGTGCTTACGATTGAGAATTCGACCGAAGATAATCTACTGCAAAATATTACACAATTAATGCAAGAATTGCGCACAGCGATTGATTTAAAATGATGTGCGCGTAAGGGGTAAAAATGAGTTGGTTAGATAAAATTCCACAAAAAATTCAACGCGTAGTGGGTGCGGTGCAGAGAAAAAATGTGCCAGAAGGTTTATGGAGCAAGTGCGAGTCATGCTTAACGGTGCTCTATAGATCCGATTTAGAAACTAACGCAGAAGTATGTCCTAAGTGCAGCCACCATAATCGCATTGGCGCTAGGGCGCGCTTAAATCACTTGCTAGATCCAGATGAAAAACGCATAGAAATTGGTGCGAATGTAGAACCGATCGATCCGCTAAAATTTAAAGACAGCAAAAGCTATGCTGACCGCATCAAAGCGGCGCAAAAAGACGGTGGCGAGAAAGATGCGCTCATCGTCATGGAAGGCAAAATTCACGGTTTGAACGTGGTTGCGGCCGCTTTTGAGTTCAAATTTATGGGCGGCTCTATGGGTGCTGTGGTGGGCGAGCGCTTTGTGCGCGGCGTCAACGCTGCAATTAAGCTTAAAGCCCCGTTTATCTGCATCTCGGCTAGTGGCGGAGCACGTATGCAAGAAGGCTTGCTGTCACTGATGCAAATGGCCAAAACCAGTGCGGCACTGACCAAGTTATCCCAAGCCAAATTGCCCTATATTTCCATTTTAACCGATCCCACCATGGGCGGCGTTTCAGCCAGCTTCGCTATGCTTGGCGATGTCATTATTGCTGAACCGAATGCCTTAATTGGCTTTGCTGGTCCGCGCGTGATCGAGCAAACCGTGCGAGAAACCTTGCCAGAAGGCTTTCAGCGTGCTGAGTTTTTAGTAGAACACGGCGCTGTAGATTTAATTGTGGATAGACGTGAAATGCGCCAAAAACTGGCCAATATTTTATCTAGCCTAATGCGGACGCCAAAAGCCGCCTAATAGGCTTATATATTTATCTTCGCTAACGTGACAAACACTCAAACCAAGCCGAACACCGTAAGCGAGTGGTTGGATTACATCGAGGCGCTACATCCAAAATCCATCGCCATGGGTTTAGATAGAGTCAAAACTGTCGCAGATAAACTGCAATTAAACCCAAAATTCCCCATTATTACGGTGGCAGGCACCAACGGTAAAGGCTCTGTTTGCGCCATGCTTAGCCAGATTTATGTGCAAAGTGGCTTTTCCGTCGGTTGCTACACTTCGCCGCATCTGCTGCGCTATAACGAGCGTGTTAAGATTAATAATCAATCCATTTCAGATGATGATTTGTGTAACGCGTTTGCGGCGGTAGAAGCAGCGCGTGGCGATGTTGCCTTAACCTATTTTGAGATGGGAACGTTAGCCGCGATGTGGCATTTTTGCCGTGCTAATTTAGACGTGCTAGTGTTAGAAGTCGGCCTGGGAGGTAGGCTGGACGCAGTGAATATTTTTGAACCTACCTGCGCAATTGTGACCACGATAGATTTAGATCACATGGAATACTTGGGGGACACGCGCGAAAAAATAGGGTTCGAAAAAGCAGGTGTTTTTCGCGCTAACAAGCTGGCGATTTGTGGCGACGAAAATCCGCCCGTAAGTTTGTTGGATTATGCAAAAAAAATAGGTGCGAATTTGCAGCTAATTAATCGCGATTTTACTGTGAAAAAAACTGCACAAGGTTGGCAATATTCGGCGGGCGATGTAGCGTTACAACTTCCGAATCTTGGCCTAGCGGGAGATTTTCAGCTTAATAACGCGGCATGTGCGGTGCATACAGTACAATATTTGAATGACATTTTACCTATTACACAAGCCAATATCCATGCGGCTCTCAGGGTAGTTAAATTAACAGGTCGATTTCAAAAAATTCATTCTCAACCTGAAATTTTGGTCGATGTGGCGCATAACCCGCACGCGGCAAAATCGCTCGCACATAATCTGCAAGCTACGCCATGCTCTGGACTTACTCTGGCGGTATTTGCCATGCTGGCAGATAAAGACATTGAAGGCATGATTCGCGAGCTTGCCGCGCATATTGATGCTTGGTTTGTGGCGGATATTCACACCGCGCGCGGCGCAAAAGCCAGTGATTTACAGCAGTTATTGATAAAACAAGGCGAAAAATCAACTATACAATTGTTTGCGGATGTTGGTGCTGCGATTGATGCTGCCTATAAAAATGCGGCTAAAAATGATAGAATAATCGTGTTTGGCTCGTTTTACACAGTCGCTGACGCTATAGCCAGCAAATTCAATAGCTTGCAAGGCGATTAAGTTGATTAACAGCACTGTGAATATCAACGTAAATAGCACCCTGTATAGCGCATATTTGAAAGCCCCTGTTTTAAGGCCAATATTTTAAGGTTAGCAACATGCAAAAAGCACCCTCTAACGACCAAGAATTAAACTTAAAAAAACGTGCGCGTCGCCGCTTGGTAGGCGCTATTGCTTTGGTATTGTTGATGGTCATTGTGTTACCGATGATACTCAAAGACCGCTCCGCGACTCAGCCGCAGGATCAAATTACCATCACCTTGCCAAGTGAGCAGATGCAAGCAGAAGCGTCAGATTTTGATTCCAATATTGTGCCGACAGAGCCTTCAATAACCACATTGCCTGAAGTGGCCGAGCCTGAAAGTGGGGCGGCTACGCCTGACCTAGAAGCCTCAGCAAGCAAGGCGCTACCAACAACAAAACCAGAAGAGCCAACATCTACACCAACGCCAACAGTAAAATCAAGCACCGAAGCTAATCGTCAATATCATGTGCAAATTGGCGTATTTTCTGATGCTGCCAATGTGAAGCAATTGCAAGCCAAATTGAGCGATTTAGGTTATAAATCACAAACCGAAAAAATTGATACAGATAAAGGTAAAAAAATTCGTTTACGCACGCAAGTTTTTGGCGATAGAAATGAAGCGGCCATTGCGCTAGAGATCATAAAAGACGCAGGTTTAACTGGAATGGTTGTAAGCCAATAATGGGCATTAATTGCGGATGTATTTAACGCATTGACTAGCTTCGATTACACTGTTTTACTCATTATCGGCATCTCGATTGTCGTGAGTATGATGCGCGGCGCGGTTCGTGAAGTGCTGGCAATTATGGGTTGGTTAGTGGCGATTATTGCGGCAAAAACTTATGCAACAGAGATTGTGCCTTTGCTGCCAGCCGATATTCCTACAGAATCATTGAAAATATTAGCCGCGTATGTCATTGTTTTTTTTGGTGTTTTGGTGATAGCAAACTTGCTTACTATCGCGCTTTCTAGTTTAATTAAAAAAATCAGCTTAAATTGGGTGAATCGCTTTTTAGGTGCTTTTTTTGGGTTTGCGCGCGGCTTAATTATTGTTTGCGTGCTGGTATTTTTGGCAGGCTTAACCAGCTTGCCTAAAGATGCGCGTTGGACCAACGCCATGTTTAGTTCACCGCTTGAGGCATTAGTTAAAACCTTGCTCCCTTGGTTGCCACCAACTATAGCAAAACATGTTGCATATGATTAGTCATTACGATTAAAATCAATTTTTAAGGAACGCGCAAGCTTATGTGTGGAATTTTAGGCATTGTCGGTAAAAACCCAGTCAACCAGTTGTTATACGATGGCTTACTGGTATTGCAGCATCGCGGGCAAGACGCTGCGGGCATTGTCACCTGTGACGGCAACACGTTTTTTATGCATAAAAACAATGGGTTGGTGAAAGATGTGTTTCAAACCCGCCATATGCGTAGCCTAATTGGCAACGTCGGCATTGGCCATGTACGCTACCCAACGGCAGGCTCATCTAGCGCGGCTGAGGCGCAACCATTTTATGTGAACTCACCTTTTGGCATTGTGTTAGGTCATAACGGTAATCTGACCAACTCAGAACAACTCAAATCAGAAATGTTTCGCCAAGATTTGCGCCACATTAATACCACTTCCGATTCTGAAGTGTTATTAAACGTGCTTGCACATGAAATTGAAAAGACTTCTAAAAACGCAGTGTTAAACACCGACATGGCGTTTGATGCGGTAGCTGGCGTGCATAAGCGCTGCAAAGGTGCGTACGCCGTGGTGGCGATGATTGCCAACTTTGGGTTGCTGGCGTTTCGCGATCCGCACGGCATTCGCCCTTTGGTCATCGGCAAGCTAGATACTGATAAAGGTACGGAATATATCGTGGCTTCTGAAAGCGTGGCGCTTGACGTGCTGGGCTTTAAATTAGTGCGCGATGTAGCGCCTGGCGAGGGCATTTTTATTGATATGGACGGAAATTTCTTCAGTCGCCAGTGTGCCGAAAACCCACAACTCACACCTTGTATTTTTGAATATGTGTACTTAGCCAGGCCAGATTCAGTCATTGACGGTGTTTCTGTGTATCAAACGCGCCTAGACATGGGTACCAGCTTGGCCGAGAAGATAAAGCGTGATTGGTCGCATCTTAAAATTGACGTGGTGATACCGATACCTGATACCAGCCGCCCCAGCGCGTTGCAAGTGGGTATCTCGCTAGGCTTGGATTATCGCGAAGGTTTCATTAAAAATCGCTACATTGGCCGCACCTTTATAATGCCAGGTCAGGCGCTGCGCAAAAAATCTGTGCGCCAAAAACTCAACCCGATTGGCATTGAATTTAAAGGCAAAAATGTGCTGTTGGTGGATGATTCCATTGTGCGCGGTACGACATCGCAACAAATCGTGCAAATGGCACGCGACGCAGGCGCTAACAAAGTATATTTCGCCTCCGCCGCGCCACCAGTACGCTTTCCCAACGTATATGGCATCGATATGCCAAGCCGCGATGAGCTGTTGGCAACTGGCAGAACCGATGAAGAAATCTGCAAAGAAATAGGCGCAGACGCGCTAATTTACCAAGACTTAGACGCATTGGTGCGCGACATTGCGCAATCTAATTCCAATATGAAGGTATTTGATTGCAGCTGTTTTGATGGTAAATACGTCACAGGCGACGTGGATACAGCCTATTTAAACCGCATAGAAGCCGCGCGTGGCGACATGAATAAAAAGCAAAAGCCCGCCAATGCTAGCACGCAGATGGATTTAAATTTAATCGACAGCCTCGATGATGAGATGATAGAAGAATTGACTGGCCTGTAATCAATGCTAAGCGGTAATTAAAAAATGTGGCTTGACGTTTGTATCACTTAGGCATACCATTTAATTGCGCTGATTTGAGTGGCCAACTTTAAACAAAGCCTTACTCAGCTTGCGAGCGCATAATAAATTCTGCTAAAGCGAGAGTCCCAAAGAACCCGTTTTAGCTTATTGCTTAGCTTTAACGGGTTTTTTAATGCCCGTCATTCATATGATTCGAGAAATATAATGACAGAAAGAAAATATCATCCTGAAACCTTAAGTGTTCGTGCGGGCAGCGAAATGACAGAGTTCGGTGAAAATTCTGAAGCTTTATTTTTAAACTCTAGCTTCAGATTTAACAGCGCTGCACAAGCAGCGGCGCGCTTCGGCGGCACAGAGCCTGGCAACATTTACTCGCGCTTTACCAATCCAACCGTGACCATGTTTCAAAACAAATTGGCGGCGCTAGAAGGCGCAGAGCAATGTGTGGCAACTTCTAGTGGAATGTCGGCTATTTTAGCTACGGTAATGGCTTTATGCAGCGCAGGCGAGCATATTGTGTCGTCGCGCAGCATTTTTGGCACCTCTACACAATTGTTTGGCAATATTTTAAAGCGTTGGGGCTTGGATGTTACATTTGTATCGCAAACCAATCCTGACGAATGGCAAGCCGCTGTTACACCTAAAACCAAGCTGTTTTTTGTAGAAACGCCATCAAACCCATTAACAGAGGTGTGTGATATTCAAGCTTTAGCTGATATTGCGCACAAAGCGGGCGCACATTTGGTGGTGGATAACTGCTTCTGCACGCCCGCGATTCAAAAACCGCTAGAACTGGGCGCGGATATTATTATTCACTCAGCGACCAAATATATCGATGGGCAGGGCAGGTGCTTAGGCGGCGCGGTGTTAGGCTCTAAGGCGCTAATGGAGCCAGTTTATGGCTTCTTGCGCACCGCAGGTGTCACCATGAGCGCATTTAACGCTTGGGTATTTTTACAAGAGCTAGAAACTTTGTTTGTGCGCATGGAAGCGCATTCCAGCCGCGCGTTAGCCCTTGCCACCTGGTTAGAAGCACAGCCGCAAGTGGCACGCGTGTATTACCCAGGTTTGGCTTCGCACCCACAACATACGCTGGCAATGCAACAGCAAAGCAACGGCGGCGGCATTGTCAGTTT
>JAYVRE010000173.1:0-2060 GCA_043776535.1 Methylotenera sp.
CAACCACCATGGCGATTATGGTGGCGTTTAGTTTAGTAGGCACGTTTTTTCTCGCCAGCACTTACTTGGCGACTAAAGCGCCCATTGAGGCCAGCGAAGCGGCGGCAAAAATGAAATTGTTTGAGCAAGTGTTGCCTATAAGTGAGCACGATAACGACATGCTGAACGATTTTGTTGAGATGCCAGCTGGCGGCGAACTTAATAATCGTACCGTGACCAAAGTATATACGGCGCGGCTTGCTGGGGTTGCGACGGCAGTAATATTAGAAGCCACCGCACGCGATGGCTATAGCGGCGATATTAAGCTCTTGATTGCGGTGCGCCAAGATGGCAGCTTGGGCGGCGTGCGCGTCATCGCCCATAAAGAAACGCCTGGACTTGGCGATTATATTGAAGTTACGCGCGATAATTGGATTAAATCTTTTGATAATTTGTCGTTAACGATACGCCCAAGCAAGCAATGGCAAGTAAAAAAAGATGGCGGGCAATTTGATTACATGGCAGGTGCCACCATTACGCCACGCGCTGTGGTAAAGGCCACACACAAGGTGCTGGCTTATGTTGAGGCAAATCAGCAAATATTATTTGCGCAGCATAAAAGTTAAGTTTTAGCAGTAAGACTTTAGGAGCAATACCTTAGGAGCAAGACAATGGCAGTCTATAAAGAAATTGTTGAAAATGGCTTATGGAAGCAAAACCCAGGCGTAGTGCAGCTGCTGGGCTTATGCCCCACCTTGGCCATGACCACTAGCATGGTGAATGGATTTTCGCTTGGATTAGCGACAGCTTTCGTCATGGCGGCCAGTAACGCCTCGGTTTCACCTGTGCGTAAGTGGATTCCCAAAGAAATTCGCAACCCCGTTTTTATTTTGATCATAGCCGCTATTGTTACCGTGATTGATTTGAGCATGAACGCGTTTTTGCACCCGCTGCATAATGTATTGGGCATATTTATCCCGCTTATTGTCACCAATTGCATTGTGCTGGCACGGGTAGAGGCATTCGCTGCTAAAAACCCCACGCTGCCCTCTGCGCTAGATGGTTTGATGATGGGACTAGGTTTGGCGGGTGTGCTTGCCTTGCTAGGCGGCATACGCGAGTTGGTGGGCAAAGGCACACTGTTCTCTGGTATAGATTTACTACTTGGGCCAGATGCAAAAAGCTTGGTCATCCATGTGATTCCTGATTATCATGGCTTTTTGCTCGCCATATTGCCACCTGGCGCATTTATTGGCTTGGCCTGCTTAATTGCAGCGCGTAATTGGGCGGAGCTGCGTAAAACTACATCGACGCCACAAGCCAGTGGCGCACTAAAGCCTGCACTTTAAAGTAAAAATGAATGCCGAAAAACGAGCTGAAATTTTTAAGCGCCTTGCTACGGCCATTCCACAACCCACCACTGAGCTTGAATATTCCAGCACATTTGAGCTGCTAATCGCGGTGATTTTATCAGCACAAGCCACCGATAAAGGCGTTAACATTGCCACGCGCAAGCTGTTTAAAGCAGCTAATACGCCGCAAGCTATGGTCGATTTGGGTGTTAAGGGGCTGGAAAGTTACATCAAAACCATAGGGCTTTACCACGCCAAAGCAAAGAATGTGATTGCCTGCTGCGCGCAATTAATACAAAATCATGATGCTCTAGTACCCAATACCCGCGCGGCTCTCGAAGCATTATCTGGCGTAGGCCGCAAAACCGCCAATGTGATTTTAAACACCGCGTTTGGGCAGCCGACAATAGCGGTGGATACGCATCTATTTAGGTTGGGCAACCGCACTAAATTAGCCGTAGGCAAAAACGTATTACAAGTGGAGCAAAAATATTTAAAGACGATTCCGAAAGTGTTTATGCACGACGCACACCATTTATTGATTCTGCATGGGCGCTACACTTGTACTGCAAGAAATCCTAAATGTGGCGAGTGTTGTATAGTGGATTTATGCGAATATGCGCACAAAATTATCCCGAAAATTCATCTCATGGCTGGTGAGGCCATGACAGAAAAAGGCATGGCAGGTGAAGCAATATGAAACCTTTGCAAAAGTGTTTATTGTGAGTG
>JAYVRE010000174.1:0-2046 GCA_043776535.1 Methylotenera sp.
TTAAAAAATGCTTTATCAGCTTCAATTGGTAAGCTCACGCCCGTCAATTTCGCTTTTTGTAGCACTTCCCAAAAGTATCTATACGTTGCTCTGTCGTGCAGTTCGCCTTCATACTGAATCGGCCCCCAATCGGCCTGCTGTGCGGCGAGCAGGATGTTCGCTGCATCAGCAACTTCGTCAAAATTCGGCTTCATGGCATCGACAATCGCCTGAATTTGCGTCGGGTAAATACTCCACATACGCATAAATCCAAACTCATTACGGGCGCGTTTGGCGTCACTAAGCGTTGTTTCTACATTTTTTAAATCTAGCGTCACGTTATGTGCGGGCACAACGCCATTAGCTAATGCCGCAGAAACGACTTCGGCCTTAGCGCGAGCAAGTAAGCGGTGCTCAAACTGGCCAGGGCTGCGCATGGCGCTGGCAGGAATTGCGCCGTGATGCGCACTAACAAAATCCATTAGTCCGAAATCGAGCACTTGTACCCACGGCAATTTGGCAATGTCATGCACTTGATTCAGCGCGCCGTGCGTTTCGATTAAAATATGCACAGGAATTACTCTTTCAATGCCATTAAACATTGCGATTTTTTGAATGTAGGCAATCATCTCGGAGGCTTGGTCTAAACTGGTACATTTAGGAATCGTGATATAAGTCAATAGCTTACCAGCTCCTGCCACTAATATATCAATATCAAGCTTCCAAGCAGGGTGCGTGTAATCGTGAATGCGCGCACCAGCCATTTTGTGTTTGTTGGCGTTACTATTGAGCACGCGCACAATCATCTCAGCGTGGCCGCGTTCTTGACCGCTTGCCGCGCCATCTTCGCAATCACAGGTAATGTCAAACACCGCGCCAATAGTGTCTTGCAGGCCAAGCGCTTTAAGTATTAATTTTTCGCTACCCGCAAAATGTTCGCAAGTAGGAAGCAGCGGAAACGGTTTTTCGCCACCGAAAAGAGCGTCCATTGGATGCGTTTTATTTGCAATCATATTTATTTGCTTTCTCTGCGTGGCATGGCCACGGTGTAATCAAGGTCTAGCACCACATTGGGGTGATAGCCTTTGTCATTTTTAATTACTGTTAAATCGCTAGGAGACATATTTTTTATGCCTACCATACGCAATCTCAAAGCACCAATATCGGTGCGGTTTGGTAATGCCAAAGTTTCCAAAACTTCAGTCACACAGTAAATCGTATCGCCCGCAAAGCTTGGGTTGGCGTGTGTCCCAGCGTTAATCGCCAAAATGGTCAGTGCGTTTTCTAAACCTTCAAAACTTAATGCGCGACATATGGAAATTGCCACGCCGCCATACACCAAGCGTTTGTCTTTTTTGATTTGTACCGCATCCATTACGTTTACGTGTAAGTCTGGATTGTGCAAGTTTTCAAAGTGTAAGCGTGCATTGTTTTGATACAGCCTTGTTGCTATGGTGTGATCGGCAGGGTTAATCGTCATACCTGCAACATGATTAATCCGCTCACCAGCTTCATAATCATCCCAAAAATATTGGCCGCCAGTTGCATTTTTATCAAAGTTTTTGGCAGATAAATAGCTTGGTATTTTTAAATTATCGGGCGCCACAAAGCTAGGCAATTCTGGAATTACCGTTGTTGTTGCTGGTAAATCTACATTATTTTTATGAATCATCACCCAGCGCACCCAACTTAAAACGTGCTCGTTACGTTGATTGATTGAAGTAGAACGTACATAAACTACGCCACTTTTGCCATTACTATTTTGTTTTAAACCTATAACTTGGCTGCTTGTAGAAAGCGTATCGCCCACGAAAACGGGTTGCATAAAGCGCACATCTGCATAGCCCAAATTGGCGATGGCATTCACCGAAATATCGGGCACGGTTTTGCCAAAGGCAATATGAAAAGCCAATAAATCGTCCACAGGTGTTGATTTATAACCCAAACTTTGCGCAAAAGGCTCACTGCAATGTAAAGGATTGCGTGAACCATATAATGCAATATATAGCGAACAATCGCCCGCTGTAATGGTGCGTGGCGTGGCGTGCTGAATCACTTCATTCAATA
>JAYVRE010000175.1:0-2041 GCA_043776535.1 Methylotenera sp.
TCAACCTCATCGATACTATTTAACTTGGCTTTGATCTTGGGCGCGGCGTAGTAGCTGATCGCCTGATAATCGATCTTCGGGTGGTGACAATTTTGCCACTCGGGCTCCGTCATCTTGAGCCATGCCCGGTAGGACTTGAGGCGAAATTCAAGCAACCACTCGGGCTCTTTTTTCTTGCTCGAAATCATCCGAATAATGTCTTCATTGAGACCCTTAGGCGCGACCTCCGATTCGATGTTGGTGACGAACCCATGTTTGTAGGGCTGATTGACCAAATTTTGCAGTACTGCACTCATATAATTACCTCAATGTTCCAAACCGGAAATATGCTTTTAAACCTCTTTGAAAACCAAAAAATCCAATCTAAGCGATATTTCTACGCACTCCCAGTGACCGCTCATGCCGAAGTGTCAGTATCTTTCAGGTTGAAGCTCTCACCACAGCCACACTCGCTTTCGGCGTTGGGGTTGTCAAACTTTAACGTCTCATTTAACCCTTCTCTGACAAAATCGACGTGTGAACCGTCGATAAAGGGCAGGCTGGCCGCATCAACCATTAGCATTACGTTATGCGACTCAAACACTTGATCGCCAGCACGTATTTCGTCAGCGTAGTCAAATGTATAAGCAAAGCCAGAGCAGCCGACTTTTTTTACGCCAACTCGTAAGCCCAACCCTTCTTTGCCATTCTTCACAAGCTTTGCCTGAATTTTTTTTGCGGCATTTTCCGTTAATGTAATCGCCATCATTCCTCACTTGTTATACATATCATAGTAGTTGATTGATTTACTCAAGTATTAAGTGTAACATACATATCATAATAGTTGATTGATTTACTCAAGTATTAAGTGTAATATACCTTACTAAATTAGTCAAGTATTATTATGGAAGGTTCAAGTTGAAATCAATTACAGAAAATTATGCCCTTTAGTAAAATATATTCAGTGAGTGGCTATATGGCTAAACTCAAATCTCACAGACAGTAGTGAAAGGACTTACTATAAAATGAAGCAATCCCATATAGAAGTTACCGAACGCATTATCGAGCGCAGTCGACCCACTCGCGAAGCATATTTACAGCGTGTGGATGCGATGATTAAGCGCCCCGTAGGTTCGGAGCGATTAGGTTGTGCCAATGTGGCACACGCGTTTGCAGGAATGCCAGCCAACGATAAGTTACGTATTTTTGCCGAAAAAGCGCCGAATATTGGCATTGTCACGGCCTACAACGATATGTTGTCTGCGCATCAGCCGTATGAGGGTTTCCCTGAGATTATTCGCGATGAAGCGCGTAAATTAGGCGCAACAGCTCAGGTGGCGGGCGGCGTGCCAGCCATGTGTGATGGTATTACCCAAGGTGAGCCAGGCATGGAGCTTTCGCTATTTAGCCGCGATAACATTGCCATGGGCACGGCGATTGCGCTGTCGCACGACGTATTCGATGCTGCATTATTACTTGGTATATGCGATAAAATCGTGCCTGGCTTGTTAATCGGTGCCTTACATTTTGGCCACTTGCCATGCGTGTTTGTACCTGCAGGACCAATGAGTACGGGCTTGGATAACACTTCAAAATCTAAAGTGCGCGAAAAATACGCACAAGGACTAGTGGGGCGTGAAGAGCTATTAGCCTCAGAAAATGCAGCTTATCACGGCGCAGGCACTTGCACTTTTTACGGCACTGCCAACAGCAACCAAATGCTGTTAGAGGCCATGGGCTTGCATGTGCCAGGTGCGGCATTTATTCATCCGCACGATGGCTTGCGTGAGGATTTAACGCGCGAAGCGGTGCGTTTGGTGCTAAACAATACGCAAAAACAAAACTTTACGCCAATTGGTAAATTGGTGGACGAGCATGTGATTGTAAACGCCATGGTGGCTTTATTAGCCACTGGCGGCTCTACTAACCACCTTATTCATTGGGTGGCGGTAGCGCGCTCGGCGGGTATTATTATCGATTGGACTGACTTCCACTATCTGGCCAAAGCCACGCCCTTATTGGCGTGTGTGTACCCAAATGGCAAAGGGGATGTGAATGAGTT
>JAYVRE010000176.1:0-2035 GCA_043776535.1 Methylotenera sp.
ACGTAATAATCTTCAGTCAGTAATTGACCAGAAATGTAAAACGCGACAGAATCAGGCCCATGTTTTTCAATGGTTTGTGCGAATTTTTCAGTCAAATAATCTAATGAGGTATCCCACGAAACCCTTTTGCGTGTTACCTCTCGCGTTAGACGCATTTCGGGATAAAGTGCGCGATTATCAAGCTTGGCTGATAAATGTAGCGTTGCACCTTTGGTACAAAGTCGCCCAAAATTAGCAGGGTGATCAGGGTCGCCTTTTACATGAATAATTTTATCGTGCCCATTTTCAATCTTGGATTCAATAATCACGCCACAACCAACACCGCAGTAACAACACGTGCTTTTGGTTTCTTTAATCTCAGGTATTAAATCCTCGGTGCTCAATCTTTTAATTCCAAGTAAACAAAGCCATCTTCCAATTTGGTATTAAAACACGCGGTTTCACCGACATCGGGCTCTTCGGCTTTGCCATCCACCAAGCTGATTTTCCATGAATGCAATGGGCAAGCCACTTTATCGCCATACACAATGCCTTGCGACAAAGGCCCAGCCTTGTGTGGGCAGCTATTATTGATTGCAAAAATGCGGTCATCTTCTAGGCGAAAAACGCCAATTTCTATGACTGCATTGTCTTTATTTTTGGTGCGCACCACGCGTGCGCCTAGTTTTGGAATATCTTCAAACGGTGCAACCTTTACCCAATGACTCATGCTGAATACCTTTAAAAAATAAACTTAAGAAACTACTAGCAAATAAACCAGTAGTATATTGATAATAATAGAAAAAATTGCAATCCATTGCCATTTAACCAGCCGTGCGCGTGCAATTAAAGGCGTGCGCGCTGGTGCTAAAATTGGCTTCAATTCGCCTACCTCAAGCGCATGTAGCATTTCTTCTGCGGTTTCAAAACGCCTATCAGCATCGCGCGCTACGGCTTTTAGCACAATGTTCTCAAGCCAATAGGGGATGTCAGGTCGATAGCGCGTAAGCGGCGTTGGATCATTAAATTTTGGATGCTGAAAAGGCTCAATCTCCCCATAAGGATATTTGCGGCTGAGCAGATGATATAGCGTTACACCAGCCGCATAAATATCAGTTTGCGAGTTGGCTGTTGCGCCATCAAATAGCTCTGGCGCCATATAACTAGGCGTACCTGGATTTTGTAAAACAGGATTTTGTATCACAGGGTTGCGTATCACAGGGTTTTGCACAATTTCAGTATGCGAGTTAGCAGCGCTTAACGCCACCCCTAAATCTAACAAGCGTAAACGTTGATCGCTAGCTTGATGAATGTTAGCTGGTTTAATATCACGGTGAATAATGTTTAAGCGGTGCAGTGCACCGATGCCGCGCAGCATATCGGTACCGATTTTTGCCGTGCCTGCGGCGGTAAAATAATGGCCGCTGTCTATGCGTTGTTGCAAGGTCGCACCTTCATGCCAGCTCATCACAAAATATAGTTTGCTGCGCTTTTCTAAGGATAATGGCAGCACTTGCGGCACGTATTGCGATACTACGCGCTTACCAAGCCATTCTTCGTTTAGCAAACCGTTACAGCTTTCCATATCTGTTGCTAAAAGCGGTTGTAGCGTTTTAAGTACAAACAATTGTTTGGTGTCCGTTTTACGCACTTTGTATAGCAAGCTGGCGCGCGATTCATGCAGAATTTCAAGCACTTCAAAATCGTCAATAAACTCGCCAACACTCAACTTTGGCGGTAGCGTTAAGTGCTTGCCGCCTGCGATGCGTTCGCTCAATGAATCTGCGCCTAGCTCACTAATTTTAATGATGACGGCGGTGGAGTTGTCGGCACTTTGTTGCTTAATCGCAGTTTTGGTGAGATGCTCGGCCACCATTTGCACGTTATCAAATTTACTTAAACCTGCGTGAATAGCTTTTTCTCCCAGCGTTTCCCATGCGCCATCACTCATCAATGCAAACACATCACCTACTTGTAGCGCGCCTTCGGCAAAATCAATGGCTAAATGCGCATCTAAACCCACGGCGCGCTTTAGCACATGGCGCATGTCTGGCCT
>JAYVRE010000177.1:0-2030 GCA_043776535.1 Methylotenera sp.
TGAAGGCCCGCTCGATTTACTGCTGTATTTAATCCGTAAACATAATCTCGACATTCTAGATATTCCAATGGCTGACTTAACCCGCCAATACATGGAATATGTAGAAAAAATGCACGCTATTAAGCTGGAGCTAGCGGGTGATTATTTGCTGATGTCAGCAATGTTGATTGAAATTAAATCGCGGATGTTGTTACCCAAGCCTGCTGAAATTGAATCTGAAGACGATCCCAGAGCTGAGTTGGTACGTCGTTTAATGGAATATGAAGCGATTAAGCTTGCTTCGCAAAGGCTGGATGAAATGCCTAAAGTGGGCGATGACATTCATGTTGCCAGTGCTTATTATCAGCATATCAGCGAGATTAAACCGCCCGAAGTCAGTTTAGAAGATTTAGCTGAAGCTTGGCGGAATGTGCTTAAACGCGCGAGCCATTTTCAGCATCATAAAGTGGGTAAAGCCGAGCTTTCTGTGCGCGAGCATATGAGTATTATTTTACGTCGTTTAAAAACAGACAACTTGTTGGAGTTCTCACAATTGTTTGATGTGGTGCAAGATGGTATTCCTAAGTTAGTGGTATGTTTTTTAGCGATATTAGAACTCGCGCGTGAAGGCTTGGTGCGTATAACACAGCAAGCACCATTTTCGCCAATTTATGTACAAATTAATAGTCATGAATCAGCCTAATAATATTACAGAATTAAAGAATATATTAGAAGTCGCGCTGCTCACTTCGCATGAGCCCTTGTCGTTAGACGAGATGACGCGATTATTTGCTGAACGCATGGAGCGTACCACTTTACGTATGCTGCTTGATGAACTAAAGCAAGACTGGTCAACGCGGACGATGGAGCTGGTGCAGGTTGCATCAGGTTATCGCTTTCAGGCAAAGGTTGAATACGCGACACATTTAGCGCGTTTGAGCCCTGATAAACAAGCAAAATACTCACGTGCAGTGATGGAAACGTTAGCGATTATTGCCTACAGGCAACCTGTGACGCGTGGCGATATTGAAGAAATTAGAGGGGTTGCCGTCAATCCAAACGTCATGCGCCAGCTACAAGAGCGCGATTGGGTAGATGTCGTCGGGCAACGTGAAGTGCCAGGGAGGCCTTCATTATATGCAACGACTAAACACTTTTTAGATGACCTTAATTTGCGGTCACTGGCTGAATTGCCGCCAATGGAAGATTTTGCGCAACAAGAGATCCCGCTCAACCTAAACCTGTAAGCACATTCTTGGCTGAGCTAATTTCATTACGTATTTAATCTTATTGATTAATGGGTAACTGCGGTAAAATGCGTTATTACAATCAATAGTTTATCCATATGGCACGTCCCTTTAAAACCCAGCGCGACCCACAGGCAGTTCCTCGTCGCCCAAAAACCAATTTCACTCAGTTACCCGCTGACCCCAATGCGCCACCAGAACCTACGCAACGGTTGCATAAGCTGTTAGCCTTGGCAGGTTTGGGCTCGCGTCGTGATATGGAGCTACTGATTGCCAGCGGGCGCGTTACTATCAATGGCGCAACAGCCACAGTGGGTGCAGGCGTTACGCAATATGATTTAGTGCGCTTAGATAGCCGCCCATTAAAATTACCATTTGTAGCTGAACTCCCGCAAGTACTGATTTACCATAAACCTGAAGGTGAAATCGTTAGTCAAGACGACCCTGAAGGCCGTGCGAGTGTGTTTGATAAATTGCCAAAAGTAAAAAATGCCAAATGGATCGCCATTGGCCGTTTAGATATGAATACCAGCGGCTTGCTGATATTTACAACTTCAGGCGAGTTGGCGAATCGTTTTATGCATCCGCGTTATGAAGTAGAGCGTGAATACGCAGTGCGTATTTTTGGTGAATTGACCGAAGGTCAAATGACCCAACTCAGAGATGGTATTGAGCTAGATGATGGCCCAGCAAATTTCGATAGTATTACTGCGCAGGGGGGTGAAGGTGCCAATCACTGGTATCAGGTTATTCTGCGCGAAGGTCGTAATCGCGAAGTGCGCCGCTTGTTTGAAGCATTTCAAT
>JAYVRE010000178.1:0-7775 GCA_043776535.1 Methylotenera sp.
CCGCTATGCCGATCGCCAAAAGTGGAAAGTCGAGATTATGTCGGCCAACGAATCTGAGGTAGGCGGCTACAAAGAAATTATCGCCAAAATTGAAGGTTATGGCGCGTATTCAAAAATGAAGTTCGAATCTGGCGTACATCGTGTGCAACGTGTGCCAGATACCGAAACGCAAGGCCGCATTCACACCAGCGCGTGTACTGTGGCGGTGTTGGCAGAAGCCGACGAAATTAACGACACCATCATCAACCCCGCCGATATTCGCATTGACACCTACCGTGCCAGCGGCGCGGGCGGCCAACACATTAACAAAACCGATTCTGCCGTGCGCATTACCCACGCGCCAACGGGCATCGTCGTAGAATGCCAAGAAGGACGCAGCCAGCACGCCAACAAAGCGCAGGCGCTAGCCGTGCTAGCCGCTAGAATTAAATCTAAACAAGTTGATGCGCAAAATAGCGCGATAGCCTCTGAGCGTAAAAGTTTGATTGGCAGTGGCGACCGCAGTGAGAGAATTAGAACTTACAATTACCCGCAAGGCCGCATCACTGACCACCGCATTAACTTAACGTTATATAAAATTGATGCGATTACTGAAGGTGATATGGATGAGTTGATTGGCGCATTGATGGCGGAGCATCAGGCGGATTTGCTGGCGAGTTTGGGTGAGGACAATTAAATTTCTTTGTTGTATAAAATATGGCGACTAAATATATGGACTGGTCTTTATTAAATAACAATAATCCTATATTGCTTGGCGTATTGCAGGAATGGCAAGAATTATTAGATTCTCAATCAAGTGAAGCTGAATATCACTCATTCATAAAAAGACACGCAAACTTATTTTTATCAAATTCTTCAGAGTCATTTTTTTCAATATCTAAATTAAAACTTGGCACCAGTCTTGAGTTAGACTTTGCTGTGCCACATGAGGGATACAGCATAGGGCTTCAATGGGAGTTAGTTGAAATTGAAAAGCCTCAAGATGCACCTTATAATAAAGACGGTACTCCATCAGCCGCTTTAACACGAGCAACACAACAAATTCGAGATTGGAAAGACTGGCTACAAAATTCTAGACATGAAACTCAAAAGCTTTTTTCCGTTTGGCAGGTAAGAACACAAAAACAGCCTAATTTTAAATTTAAAATAATCATTGGTACGCGTGAAAACTCTGAAAAATGGATTGATAAAAGAAACCAATATGCAGAAGAAAATAATGTAGAAATTAGATCTTTTGACCACCTAACTGATCGCTTGAAACTCAAGCCATTCTTTAAAAAAGTAATGCTTTTAAATGCGATGTGGGATGAAGAGAATCCTGCATTATGTTCAAAGCTTGCAAATCCGTTTGCACAGTCATTTACAGATTCAGAATGGAAAGCATTACTTAGAGAACCTAACTTATCAGGGGCTCATTTCACTTCCAAAGCTGCAGAAATAATCACTAGTCGCTGGAGCGTAAACGAAGACCTATTATTAAAATTTACTGATTTTTGTAAAAAATAAACCCAGCCAGTTAATTAGCGTGGGTTATTTGTGACCCAAATGTTGCGTTGGTGAGTTTGCAACCGCGTGGGTTCGAGAACCCAGCCTACAAATTAAACCTTATCGACAGGCACCCGATCACCAAATTAATGACAAACGCTCACTCTATTCAATCTGCGCTTACACTCGCCACAACGCTACTCATTACGCAGCATAATGATGCTGATACCGCAAAACTAGAAGCGCAACTTTTGTTGCAACACGTGCTAAACGTAAATCGTGCATGGTTAATATCGCATCAAAACGATGCTCTGCAGCCCAATATCCATGCGGTCTACAGAGCACTTATAAATCGTCGTGCAAATGGTGAGCCAATTGCGTATATTTTGGGTTATCGCGAGTTTTATGGTTTACGCCTAAAAGTTACGCCCGCTACGCTGATTCCGCGGGCGGATACGGAAACATTGGTGGAGGCGGCTTTGCCTAAAATTGCCTTGTCTGCAACCCCCTCTCCCCAACCCTCTCCCACAAGGGGAGAGGGAGTTAATGCCGTACAAAATTTAGCTGATCCTAGCCCCTCGCCCCTGCGTGGGAGAGGGGTTGGGGAGAGGGGCGACGTCACCATATTAGACCTTGGCACAGGCACTGGCGCAATCGCTCTGGCAATCGCCAAACATCGCCCGCAAGCGCATGTAACGGCGCTAGATGCCTCACAAGCCGCGCTAGATATAGCGATTGAAAATGCTCAAAATTTAGAAATATCTAACGTAAATTTTATTTTAAGCGATTGGTTTTCTGTTTTAAAAGGTGAAAAGTTTGATGTAATTGTCAGCAATCCACCCTACATCGAAGCCGCCGATTCACACTTAAAACAAGGCGATTTACGTTTTGAGCCAATCTCTGCGCTGGCTTCTGGTGCAGATGGTTTAGACGCAATTCGTGCAATTATCGCCCAAGCGCCAAATCATCTAAACCCGCATGGATACTTGCTGCTGGAGCATGGTTATAATCAAGCGGATAAAGTTGCTTTACTTTTAAAACAGGCAGGTTTTAGCCAAATTAGCCACGCGCAAGATTTAGCGGGCATTAATCGTGTCACTATTGGGATAATTTAGCAGAATTAATAAAAAATTTTTGCGCTTTGTAGGAGCGCAATTTATTGTGCGAAATTTGCTAAATATTGATTTTTTAACTCAATATAATTGTTTGCAGAAACCATAAAAAACGCTTGTTCCTCCGCCGATAAAACGCGAATTTTCTTCACTGGGCTGCCCATATATAAAAAGCCGCTTTCCAGCACTTTGCCTTCTGGCACTAGGCTGCCCGCGGCTACTAGCACGTTTTTTTGCACCATGACTTTATCCATCACAATACTGCCCATGCCGATTAAGCTATCGTCCTCAATGGTGCAGCCGTGCAAAATTACGCTGTGACCAATAGTAACGTTGTTGCCAATTATCAGCGGAGAGCCTGCTGGGTCATAGGCAGACTGATGATTCACATGCAGCACAGCGCAATCTTGAATATTGCTACCAGCGCCGATTTTGATAAAATTAATATCGCCGCGAATCACCGCGCCTGGCCATACTGAGACATTTTCACCCAAATTTACATGGCCTATGACGGTGGCCGAATGGTGCACATAAACGCCCACCGCCAGTAGTGGAAAATGTCCATGAAAGCTTTGAATATTGCTTGCATGTAATGGTGGGCTGATAATTTGTGTCATAACACATAGTATAATCATATTTATGCTCCAAAATAATACTATTGGCACTAACTCTGTTGGCATCGTCGCCCCGCAAACTGCACATTTTGATGCACCGCTTACGCTTAAAAGTGGCGTGGTGTTGCCGCGTTTTGATTTGGTGTATGAAACATATGGCACGTTAAACGCCGCCAAAAGCAACGCGGTGATTGTGTGCCACGCGCTTTCGGGCAACCATCATGTGGCGGGCAAATACGCCGAGAGCGACAAAAATGCGGGCTGGTGGGATAACTTAATTGGCCCAAATAAACCGCTGGATACCAATAAATTTTTTGTCATTGGCCTGAATAATTTGGGCGGCTGTCACGGTAGCAGCGGCTCTAGTTCTATCAACCCCGCCACAGGCAAGCCTTTCGGCGCAGATTTCCCCATTGTCACGGTGGAAGACTGGGTGAATTCACAGGCACTATTGTTAGCATATTTGGGCATTGGAACATTGGCAGCGGTCATCGGCGGCAGCTTGGGTGGTATGCAAGCGCTGCAATGGACTTTATCATTTCCAGAAAAAGTAAAACACGCACTAGTGATTGCCAGCGCGCCCAATTTAACCGCGCAGAATATCGCCTTTAACGAAGTCGCGCGCCAAGCAATTATGACCGACCCTGAATTTTACGATGGCGATTATTACGCGCACAACACCGTGCCACGGCGCGGTTTGCGCATTGCGCGGATGCTAGGCCACATCACCTATTTAAGCGATGATGCGATGGGCGAAAAATTTGGCCGCAAGCTTAAAGATGACATCAAATATGGCTTCGATGTGGAATTTGAAATGGAATCGTACCTGCGCTACCAAGGCGATAAATTCGCGGGCGAGTTTGATGCCAACACCTATTTGCGCATGACACGCGCGCTAGATTATTATGACCCTGCGCTTGAGTTTGGTGGCGATTTAAGTGCCGCCTTAAGTAAAGTTAAGGCTGAGTTTTTAGTGGTTTCGTTCACTAGCGATTGGCGTTTTTCACCTACCCGCTCACGCGAAATTGTAAAAGCACTGCTTGATAACGAGCTCACCGTGAGCTACGCCGAAGTCACCGCCGCGCATGGCCATGATGCGTTTTTGATGCCCGATGTGCATTATCATGCGATTTTGCGCTCATATTTACAAAAAGTTGAGGTGTAACCATGTCCAAAACCACGACAAATAATGTAAATATTACAAATTCTAACAACAAATTCCGCCAAGATTTTGCCATCATCGCAGGCTGGGTAGGTTTTGGCAGCAAAGTGCTCGATTTAGGTTGTGGCGATGGCACACTGCTGCAATTTTTACGCGGCTCGCTAGAGACAAAAGGTTACGGCGTAGAAAAAGACGACGCCAACTGGCTCGCCTGCTTGCAAAACGGTACCAATGTCATCCAAATGGACTTAGAGGCAGGTTTATCGGGCTTTGAAGACCAATCGTTCGATACCGTAATCCTGTCGCAAACCCTACAAGCCATGCACAATACCGAAGAAATTGTGCAAGAAATGCTACGTGTAGGGCGCGAAATTATCGTGACATTCCCCAATTTTGGCTACTGGCGCAATCGCATGCAAATTACGGGCGGGCGTATGCCAGTATCAAAAACCTTGCCCTATCAATGGTTTGATACGCCCAATGTACACCTTTGCACCATAAACGACTTCGACCAATTTTGTAAAAATCACAAAATTAGCGTGATAGAGCGCAAAGTAATTACCGAAGGCAATGAAGTGAGTTTTATGCCCAATTTATTGGGTAATTTAGCCATGTATCGGCTTAAAGCGGGGTAACGTTATGAATAGGCCGCATCAACGCTTAGACTCAATTAGTAATGCTCATGTAGGAGCTGATTTTGAAAAAACTGCATTGATATTCTTCGAAAAACAAGGCAAACATCTCACTCGAAATTTTCCGCTTGAAATTGGAGTCCATGACAAAAAGAAAATACACCGCTTTGATTTAGGGTCGGTCAGTTTAAAAATCATCATTGAATGCAAGTCACATAAATGGACTGCAGGAGGTAAAGTACCTAGTGCTAAAATGGCTACTTGGAATGAGGCAATGCTTTATTTTCATTTAGCCCCAAAAGATTTCACAAAAATTTTCTTTACTCTTCACGACAAAAGGCAAACCAATGGAGAAACGTTGGTTGCCTACTACAAAAGAACCTACGCACACATTATCCCTGAAGGCGTTGAATTTCTTGAATATGACGAATCTACTGGTAACATTATTCGTGAGTAGTCTAAACCAAATATCAAGCAGGGCGGCTAGTGCGCTCTATCTGGCGATGTATCGGTTAAAAGCTAGCTTGTAGTTTTGTTAAGCTGACCAATCGGTTGTCGCATCCACCACAGCATGATAATGCCTGGCACTGCCATCACTACCGAGAATAAAAAGAAGTTTGGCCAGCCAAAACTCTCCGATAGCACGCCTGCCACAGGGCTAACATAGATGCGCCCAACCGCTGCCAGCGCAGATAGCAGCGCATAATGCGTGGCGCTAAATTGATTGTTGCACAGGCTCATCAGCAGCGCCACAAACGCCGCCGTGCCCATGCCGCTGGTGATATTTTCTAGCGCAATCGCGCTCATCAGCAGCCTATCGATTTGTGTGGGATCTAACACCGACACAAAACCTAAATCGAACGGCATCAGCATAAAGCTGCCCCATGCGCCTTTGCCCAAAATAGCCAGCGCATAAAAGCCAAAGTTAGACAGCAATTGCAAAATACCAAAGCTCATTAAGGCTTGAAACAGCGTTAGCCGTATCATCAACAAGCCAGCTAAAAATGCACCAATAATGGTGAGCCAAATGCCAATTATTTTATTGACGATACCAACCTCAATTTGGCTAAACGCCATACCTTTAAGCAAAAATGGTGTAAATAAGCTGCCAGCAAATGCATCGCCCAATTTGTACAAAATAATTAAAATTAAAAATGCCCACGCACCTTGCTGGCTAAAATAACTGGCTAACGATTGATTGAGTGTGGCAAAGCCTGCTTTTTGCGCTGCCTTCAAACCCAATGGCAGAGCGGCTGCTAGGCTTGCCATCACATACGCCAGTTGCACCCATTTATTCGCATCTTGTAAATTGATGCCCGCCAAATTAAAAGCAAACTTGACTAAATACACACCAGCC
Organism: Methylotenera sp.; assembly: GCA_043776535.1. Lineage (GTDB taxonomy): Bacteria > Pseudomonadota > Gammaproteobacteria > Burkholderiales > Methylophilaceae > Methylotenera_A. The sequence continues at coordinate 6,363 of JAYVRE010000178.1, forward strand.
AACACGCCCAACAGCATGGCCACAAACCCAATTAACTCGCTTTTCGGATTGCTGGCTAAGGGCTTAATATCACTTTTTACCGAAGGTAAAAATAGCAATGAAAACACGGCCACACCCAGCATAATCGCGGCCATCACCGCATAAACTTTGCCCCAACTTTGCCATTGCTCGGCCCAAATAAGCGCAATACCGCCAGAGGCAATCATGCCAATGCGGTAGCCCAGCACTGACATGGATGCACCTATGCCACGCTCATCGGCGCGCAATAAATCGGTGCGGTATGCGTCAATGACAATATCTTGCGAGGCCGATAAAAACGCGATAAGCAACGCAATTGACGCAAATACAACTGGTTTTAACGCAAACGAAACGGTAGATAAATAATAAATGCTGGCGGCTAGAATCAACTGCGTGAGTACCAACCAGCCGCGTCTGCGACCAAACAACGGCAGCTCAAACCTATCCATCAGCGGTGCCCACAAAAATTTAAACGTGTACGGCATGCCCACCAATGCTAAAAAGCCGATGGTGGCAATCGCCACGCCATCCGTGGTAAGCCACGCTTGCATGGCCTGACCAGTCAGCGCCAGCGGCAGCCCAGAGGCAAAACCCAACAATAAAATGGCGATTAAACGATGGATGCGCTGAAGTTGATTCATTGAGTTATACAATTAACTTAAAACCACATTCTAACCAAACGGAAAATTTGTAGTAAAAAAATCTGTAAGGTTGTGGCAAATGTTGCGACTAACTTGCATTGCCAAAAAAGGAGTTTTTTATGCGCTTTTCTAACAAAACCAGCATCGCCACCAGCCTTATTCTATGCGCCCTACAGCCTGCCTATTCCGCCGAATGCAGCGCCAAAAGCGGCGCTCAAACTGTTCCGCTGTTAGAACTTTACACTTCAGAAGGTTGTAGTAGTTGCCCGCCAGCCGATAAGTGGATGAGCGGTATTAAAACCGACAAAGTGACACCACTCGCGTTTCATGTCGATTATTGGGATTATCTAGGTGGGAAAGACAGGGGCTGGAAAGATAAATTCTCGAAAGCGGAATATAGCGACCGTCAACGCAAAGGTGCCACATTTGCAGGCGCGGGTTTTGTTTATACGCCACAGTTTGTGATGAATGGGCGTGACTTTAAGGGCTGGGATAATTCGCGTTTGAATGAAAAAATTGAGTCTAACCAAAAATTGGCTTCGCGCGCTAATTTAAGCTTAGACGCGGTAGCACAAGCCAATGGCGAAATCACGCTGAAAGCCAGTGCACAAGCTATTAAACCGAGTGATGCCAAAACCGCAGATGTATTTGTGGCGCTTTACGAAAACAAACTGGTGAGCCAGGTGAAAGCGGGCGAAAACAGTGGTCGCGAGCTGAAACACGATTACGTGGTACGCGAGTTTTTTGGCGCTTA
>JAYVRE010000179.1:0-2025 GCA_043776535.1 Methylotenera sp.
GCAGGCGTGTTGAACGTGGTGCCTGGCTTTGGCGCAGAGGCTGGCTCGCCGCTGGCCTTGCACATGGATGTCGATTGCATCGCGTTCACAGGCTCGACCACGGTGGGCAAAAAAATTCAAGTGATGGCAGGCCAAAGCAATTTAAAACGCGCTTGGTGCGAGTTGGGTGGCAAATCGCCCAACATTGTATTTGCAGATTGCATTGATATGGATAAAGCCGCCGCAGCCAGTGCTGGCTCGATTTTTTACAATCAAGGTGAGAGCTGCAATGCGCCATCAAGATTATTAGTAGAGCGCTCCATCAAAGACGAATTCATCAAAAAAATACTTAAAGAGTTGCCCAATTACATGCCAGGTGACCCGCTAGATGCTAATACTGGCATGGGCGCGATGGTGGATTGTGGGCAGATGGAAAATGTATTGAAATACATCGCATCTGGCAAGCTGCAAGGCGCGAATCTATTGGCGGGTGGCGAACGTGTGCGTGCTGAAACAAACGGCTTTTATATCACCCCGACCATTTTTGATAACGTGACAAATGACATGACGATAGCCGCCGAGGAGATTTTTGGCCCTGTGCTTTGCATCATTACATTTGACACGACGGACGAAGCCATCAAAATTGCCAACGACACGATTTACGGCCTTGCGGCAGCCGTTTGGACGCGCGACATCAGCAAAGCGCACACCGTAGCACGCGCCTTGCGCGCAGGCACGGTGCATGTGAATAGTTATGATGAAGACGACATCACCGTGCCGTTTGGCGGCTTTAAACAAAGTGGCAATGGGCGCGATAAATCGCTGCATGCACTGGAAAAATACACAGAACTCAAAACCACTTGGATACGGCTCAGTTAAAGCTCGTTATTCTGGCGAAGGCCAGTTTAGTAGGGTGGGTCACTTGTGACCCACGCATGGTAATAGTAGGAATTTGTAACGACCGCGTGGGCTCAAGAACCCACCCTACGTAAATATTATTTATTTGAACATTTATGAGCTTTCAACGGAATGACGAGGTTTTTTTAGAGCTAACGAATATGATTAAATTAACCGAAAATATAGTAACAAATGACTCTTTGCACAACCGCCGCTTAGCCGCCACGCCGCGCGGTATCGGCGTGATGGCAAATTTTTTCATCGACAAAGCCTTAAATTCTGAAGTGTGGGATATTGAAGGTCGGCGTTTTATAGATTTTGGTGGTGGCATCGCGGTGCTCAATACTGGCCACAGACACCCAAAAATTATTGCGGCTATTCAAGAACAATTAGCACGTTTTACCCATACCTGCTATCAAGTGTTGCCTTACGAAAGTTATGTAACGCTGGCGGAGCGCATAAATAAGCTCACGCCAGGCACACATGCCAAAAAAACGTGTTTCTTTTCTAGTGGTGCAGAAGGCGCAGAAAATGCGGTAAAAATCGCCCGTGCCAGTACAGGCCGCCCAGGCATTATTGCATTCTCAGGCGGCTTTCACGGCCGCACGCTGATGGCCTGCGCGCTCACTGGCAAGGTTGTGCCATATAAAGTGGGCTTTGGACCATTCCCTGCCGATGTTTATCACATCCCTTTCCCAATGGCGTTGCACGGTGTGACGGTGCAAGATTCAATCAATGCCCTGCACGCCTTATTTAAAGCCGATGTTGAGCCTAAACGTATTGCCGCGATTATGATAGAGCCAGTGCAAGGTGAGGGCGGTTTTTATGTTGCGCCGCCTGAATTAATGCGCGCACTACGCAAAGAATGCGACGAACACGGCATTTTATTAGTAATGGATGAAGTGCAAACGGGCTTTGGTCGCACGGGAAAATTATTTGCCACCGAGCATTACGATGTGATACCCGACATGATGGTGATGGCGAAAAGCTTGGCAGGTGGAATGGTGTTATCTGCTGTCTGCGGCAAGGCCGAAGTGATGGATGGCCCCGCGCCTGGTGGCTTGGGTGGTACGTATGCGGGCAATCCGTTGGCGATTGCTGCGGCACATGCTGTGCTGGATGTAATCGAAGAAGAGCAATTAGTGGCGC
>JAYVRE010000180.1:0-2018 GCA_043776535.1 Methylotenera sp.
CCAAACCTATAGCGTGGTGGTAAACGAAGTGCCAGTAAAAGAGATTTTATTTGCACTAGCGCGTGAAAGTAAACTGAATATCGACATTCACCCCAGCATTCAAGGCCGCGCAACGCTAAATGCGGTTGATCAAACTTTGCCAGCCATTTTAGAGCGCTTGGCAAGACAAGTGGATTTAACCTATAAAATGGAAGGCAATACCCTGTTTATTGCGCCAGATTCGCCAGTGCTGCGGATGTATAAAGTAGATTACGTTAACATGAATCGCGACACCAAAGGTTTTATAGGCGCAGATGGTCAAATTTCGAGCGCATCGCAAAGCTCTGGCAACGGCGGAACTGTTAGTAACACCTCAGGCAATGGCGCAAATAACAGCTCACGCACCTCTGTCGATAGCAGCTCTAAAAATCATTTATGGGAGTCTTTAATTGCTAATATTAAAGAATTACTGGCAGAGACTGATAAAGAGGTGATTGTTACACGACAGAGAGATTCTGAAGGTAATATTCTTGATGATAAACGTAAAACAGTAGGTGAACAAACATTGGGTGAACGTGGGGAAGAAGAGCGACTTTCTAAAGCTAATCTCAATAATGCTTATATTGCATCGATTACAGGGACTAAGTATGAACCTATTAAAAATAGCGCTCAATCCTCGAACACAAGAAACAATATGGCAGTGCAGGAAGAATATAAAACTCTATTTGCTGCTAATGTTATCGCCAATGCTGAAACTGGTGTAATAAGTGTGCGCGCTACCAATAAACAACATGAAAAAGTGCAAGAATTTATAGACAAAGTGATGGGAAGCGCACGCAAGCAGGTGCTGATTGAAGCGACAATTGTAGAGGTGCGACTAAATGACAGCTTTCAAGCAGGCATTGATTGGAGCAGGCTTGGCAGACAAGGCGGCGCTGGTTTTGTGTTTGGCCAAACACTTGGTTCTAAAGGCTTTAACTTTAATCCCAACACAGGCGCCATTACTAAAGGCGGAGCAAATGCATTAGGTGTTGCTTCAACTGCGGGTTTATTTGCGGGCTACCTTAATCCTGCTAGTGCTGTTGGCAATATTGCGGCATCGGTTACGTTGCTACAACAATTTGGCGATACAAAAGTGTTGTCTAGCCCCAAATTAATGGTATTAAACAACCAAACAGCAATACTAAAAGTGGTGGATAATTTGGTTTACTTTACAGTACAGGCGCAAATATCACAGTCAAATAGTAATGGCGCACAAAATCTGCAATCAATTACAACCACGCCAAACACCGTGCCAGTTGGCGTGGTAATGAGCGTTACTCCGCAAATTGGCGACTCTGGCAACGTGAATGTTGATGTGAGGCCGACGATTTCAAGAGTGCTAAGTTTTGTGCAAGACCCAAACCCGCAATTAGTGAACATACCAAGTCAAATCCCACAGATTCAAGTGCGTGAAATGGAATCTATTTTACAAGTGGCCAGCGGCAATACGGCTGTTTTGGGCGGTTTAATGCAAGATGAAGTCATTCGCAACACAGATGCAGTGCCAGGCATATCAAATATTCCCGTAATTGGTAAGGCATTTAAAGGTAAAAATGACGCTACCCAAAAAACCGAGCTGGTGATTTTTTTGCGTCCAACGGTCATTACCAACGCTAGCCTGGAGAGTGACGAATTGCTATCTTACAAGCAATATTTGCCAGAGCAGCAATTGCAAAACGTACTTGAAGAAGCAAATTAATTGCCAAACCGAATTAATTCTCAAGTCGAATGAATCATGAGCCTGCTGATTAAAGCACTAGATAAAGCGCAAAACGCGAAGACCGAAGATGCGCAAGCCCAAAAAGCAAAAATAGAGACGCAAGCTCAAAGCCTTAAACAGGCCACCAAAACTGAGCAAGCGCAAGCAGAGAAACTTAAGTCTGAGCGTGTTAGTGCAAAACAAAAACAAACAATAAGCGATAAAGCGACTGAAAACGCCGCTGATATGGTGCTTTCCCTCGCACCTGCAACTAACATACTCGATGAGCCAAAAGTAA
>JAYVRE010000181.1:0-7708 GCA_043776535.1 Methylotenera sp.
TTTATGGGGCTACGCTAGCGATGAGAAACTGGAAACAGATGCGCTAATTAAAGAACAATACCAAGGCATTCGCCCTGCGCCTGGCTACCCAGCTTGCCCAGATCACACAGTAAAACCTGATATGTTTCATTTATTGCAATGCGAAGAAATTGGCATGACACTCACTGAATCTTTTGCCATGCTACCAGCAGCGGCAGTATCAGGATTTTACTTTGCACATAAAGAAAGTAAATATTTCAGCGTGGATAAAATTGGCACAGATCAATTAGAAGATATGGCAAAACGCAGAAACCTGCCTAAAGAGTATTTAGAGCGCTGGTTAGCGCCGAATTTGAGTTGATTTACAAACTAAGGAACTAGAATGTCAAAAAAAATAACAGGCGCAGAATATCCTCTTTCTAAAATATTTAGCTCAGATTTTGATTATATAATTCCTTCTTATCAGAGGCCTTATGCTTGGACAACAGACCAAGCTGGTGAGTTATTCGATGACTTGTATGATTTTTTTGACCAAGAGCCAGATGACTCTTATTTTTTAGGTAGTATTGTTCTAATCAAAGATGAAACAAAACCTCATGCTGAAGTTATTGATGGGCAACAACGACTTACCACATTAACTATATTACTTTCGGTTATTGCGTCCAAATTTACAACTGAACTAAGAGATGGATTTTTAAAGTATATTCGCGAACCAGGTAATCCTTTTGAAGGTTTATCCCCTAAACCAAGGCTGGCATTACGAGAGCGAGACAAAGTTTTTTTTGCCAGCTATATTCAAGCTTTAAACTTTAAAGACCTTTTTAGTCTTGACGATAAGCAGTTAGATAACGAATCCCAACGAAATATTAAGCATAATGCTCAGTTCTTACTCAAACGGATTGAAAAATTATTTGAAAACAATCAGACAAGACTACGTGAATTTGGTGCTTTTATAGTTGTACGTTGTTTTTTAGTTGCTGTTTCAACGCCAAGCCAGCAATCGGCATTTAGGGTATTTTCTGTTTTGAATAGCAGAGGCCTTGATTTACTGCACACAGATATTATTAAATCAGATGTTATTGGTAGGATTAGTGAGTCTGATCGAAGCGAGTTTACTGAAAAATGGGAAGACTTAGAGGTTAGAACTGGACGTAAAGATTTTGAATTGCTATTTGGACATATTCGTATGATTTTCGCAAAAACAAAAGCCAAGCGTACTCTCATCGAAGAGTTTAAGACTCATGTAATTAAAGAGGGTGTTGCGCCAGAGCTGTTGTTTACGAAAGTAATTGAGCCATTCGCAGAAGCATACTTAATCGCTAAAAACTCTCAATATATTTCTACAACTAACGCTGCTGAAATAAATAAACTACTTAATTGGCTTAATAGAATTGATAACTCGGATTGGTTGCCATCGGCAATATTATTCATTAGCCAAAAAATAAATGAGCCAGAGTATGTTCAATGGTTTGTTAAAAAGCTTGAAAGACTTGCTGCCTATTTGCATGTAACCGCAAAAAATGTCAACGAGCGTATTGAACGATACTCAAAAGTGATTAGCGATTTAGAAAATAGTCACTCCTTAGATAAGCCTGTAAATGCTATAGAGTTAACATTAGCAGAGCAAAGTGAAATGCTTGATGCTCTTAATAGAGACATATATTTGATGTCTGCTAGAAAAAGAAATTACATCATACTAAGGTTGGATTCGTTTGTTGCAGATGGTGCGGCAACTTATGATCCTAGCATACTGACTATAGAACATGTTTTGCCACAAACAGTAGATATATCAAGTGAATGGTCGCATACATGGCCTAACTTAGATGATAGAAATTTGTGGGTTCACCGCATAGCTAATTTATTACCCTTAACCCAAAAACGAAACTCTCAAGCGCAGAACTATGATTTTGATAAAAAGAAAACTGCTTATTTTGGGGGTAGGCAGGGTGTGTCTTCTTATGCACTTACAACGCAAGTTTTGAACATGACGACTTGGACTCCAGAGGTAATTAAAACTCGCCAAGTAGAGTTGCTAGAAGTATTTGCAGATTGTGAAAACTGGGATTTAAAAGCTTTAACTAAAGCTTAACTTGTTACAATTTATCAGAATCTATACATATCAATCTCTAAATGTATAAAAAATCAAACTTCCTATACACATGAAGTTAATTAGTAAATTATGCATATTCATATTTTAGGTATTTGCAGCACGTTTATGGGCGGCATTGCCACGCTAGGCTACTCAGCCCGCACAGCAAAACCTAATTGTTTGTGTTGATGCAAAGCGATGAAATTGGCAACGACCAGATTGCAGACATGGCAAAACGTAGAAACTTACCAAAAGAATATTTAGAGCGCTGGCTCGCGCCGAATTTGAGTTAGTTTTGATTTATTATCAATTTTTTTGATGTATAATAAAAACTATCAAAAAGGAATTGTTAATGTCCGCAAAAAAAATAGTTGAGAAATTTGGGGGTCAAACTGCCTTAGCCAATATTTTGGGTATTGGTCAAAGCAGCATTGCGTATTGGGTAATGAAAGGTGTAATTCCATCTAAGTGGCACGCTAAATTATTGTCTTTAGGGCTTCAAAATAGTATTGATATTTCGCCTACTGATTTTATTTCGGCTCAAGAGGATAATTACAACGACGAGACTAGTTCTTTAAATACAATAAGTTATAGCGATAAATCATCTCCTATTTTAATGCCAGATACAGCTCACTCACAATTTTTATTTTATGCTTCAGATAGCGGTAAGTTGAAGATACAGGTTGTTTTAAGTGATGAAACAGTTTGGGCGTCCCAAAAAGGAATGGCTGAAATATTTGGTGTAGATGTTAGAACGGTCAGCGAGCACTTGCAGAATATTTTCAAGAGCGGAGAGCTAAATGAATCAGCAACTATCCGGAAATTCCGGATAGTTGCTGATAATGGCGGTGAGTATAACGTCAATTTTTATAATTTAGATGCTGTTATTTCAGTTGGTTACCGTGTCAACTCATATCAAGCAACCCAGTTTAGAAAATGGGCAACAAGCATATTAAAAGAGTATTTAATTAAAGGCTTTACGCTAGATGATGAGAGATTAAAGCAGGCAAATCAATTATTTAATCAAGATTACTTTGATGAGCTGTTAGAGCGCATCAGAGAAATAAGGGCATCTGAACGAAGGTTTTATCAAAAGATTACTGATATTTATAGTCAATGCAGTGTGGATTACGACAAGAATGCTCCGATTACATTACAGTTTTATGCCCATGTTCAAGATAAGTTACATTATGCAATTCATCAGCATACGTCTGCAGAGCTGGTGAAATTGAGAGCCGATGCAGGCAAGCCCAATATGGGTTTAACTTTTTGGGCAACATCAAAAAAAGGTGGAAAAATAGCTAGAACCGACATTAAAGTAGGTAAAAATTATTTAACTCATAATGAATTAAACGAGTTGAATAGGTTAGTCGGTATGTTTTTAGATTTTGCAGAAAACTTTGCAAGACGCAAAACTGTTTTAACTATGCAAGATTGGGTTCAAAAACTAGATGATTTTTTGATTTTTAACTCATACGATGTTTTAACAGGGTTTGGCAAAACTAGGCGTGAAAGTGCTGAGCAACATGCGGTAAAAGAATTTGAAAAATTTAGAGTTACTCAAGATAAAGCTTACAAGTCAGATTTTGACAAGATAGTTGATCAAATTAAAACAAGAAAATAATATTTAAATGCACATTCACATATTAGGTATTTGCGGCACGTTTATGGGCGGCATTGCGGTGCTGGCCAAGCAGGCTGGGCATCGCGTCACGGGTTGCGATGCGAATGTTTATCCGCCGATGAGCACGCAGTTGCAAGCACAAGGCATTGAGTTGATTGAAGGTTTTTCGACTGAACAAACCAAGCTTAACCCAGATATTTACGTGATTGGTAACGTGGTTTCGCGCGGCAATCCGTTGATGGAAGAAATTTTGAATCTTGGTTTTCCGTATATTTCTGGCCCGCAGTGGTTGGCAGAGAATGTTCTGCAAGGTAAGTGGGTGCTGGCTGTGGCGGGTACGCATGGTAAGACGACGACCAGCTCAATGTTGGCGTGGATATTGGAATACGCGGGTTTAGCGCCTGGCTTTTTGATTGGTGGCGTGCCTGAGAATTTTGGGGTTTCGGCGAGGTTGCCGCAAGTGCCGCCGCTCATGGATCGGCAAGATCACCTCAAACGAGCTGCATTTAACACCCCCTCTCCCACAGGGGGAGAGGGGGCTAGAAATAAGGCTCGTTTACATGAAGCGGAAATTGATGCACAAAACTGTTCACCTTTTTTTGTGATTGAGGCCGATGAATACGATACGGCTTTTTTCGATAAGCGCTCAAAATTCGTGCATTACCGCCCACGCACAGCAATTTTGAATAATTTGGAGTTTGATCACGCGGATATTTTTGATGATTTAGCGGCGATTGAAAAGCAGTTTCATCATTTGATTCGCACCGTTCCGCAAAATGGTTTGGTGGTAAGCAATGGCAAAGAAGATAGCCTTAAACGTGTGATTGATAAAGGTTGCTGGAGCACGGTGGAGCAGTTTGGCTCGGATGCGGATTGGCAAGCTGCGAATGCAGAAGGTGACGGCAGTTTTGATGTGATGTACAAAAACAAGCCACAAGGGCGTGTCACTTGGGATTTGCTCGGTGAACATAATCGCATGAACGCGCTTGCCAGCATCGCTGCGGCGCGTCATGTGGGTGTTCTGGTAGAAGTGAGTATTGCAGCATTGAGTGAATTTAAAAACGTAAAACGCCGCATGGAAACCAAAGGTACAGTCAATAATATTACGGTTTATGATGATTTTGCGCATCACCCAACGGCTATAGAAACCACAGTCGCAGGCCTGCGCGCCAAGGTGGGCGAGGCTCGAGACGGTGCTAGAATCTTGGCGGTACTAGAGCCTAGAAGCAACACCATGAAGCTTGGCGTGATGAAAAACGCACTGCCTGCCAGTTTAAAAGATGCCGATTTGGTATTCTGTTATGGCGCAAATTTAGGCTGGGATGCAACAGAGGCATTAAAACCGATTGCAAATAAAGCCAAAACATTCGATGATTTGACTATGTTAGTAAACGCAATTAGCGCAGCAGCTAAACCTGGTGACCATATTCTAGTGATGAGTAATGGCGTGTTTGGTGGCGTGCATCAAAAAATTCTTGATTCATTAGCGGAAAAATAAGCATTGGCCGCTGTTATTAAACAAAATGAAGCGGCCGCGTTAGCCAGCCTAGTTAGCAAGCTTAAAACATTAAGTGCATTTGCGGTAGCAATATGGATTTCTATCGCCATTCATGCGGCAATCTTAACCGTTCATTTTCAGCCTGAGCTCAAAAAACTCAAAGACAGTTTGCCCTCGCTAGATGTGGTTTTGGTCAACGCTAAAACTAAAAGCGCACCCGATAAAGCCGAATTATTAGCCCAAGCCAATTTAGATCGTGGTGGCAATACCGAGGCTAATCGCAAAATGAAAACCGCGCTGCCTGCGCCTAAAGAGAAAACTACCGAAGTTAAGTTGCAGCCAAATTCTGAAGCACGTAGCGCAGCTAAATCGGCCAAAATGAAAGCACATGAGGCGCGTGAACAAAAACGCGTGGATGAACTAGAAAAACAAGCGCAAGAGTTGCTGACACAAATTAATTCGACCAAAAAAATAGCATCTAAACCCACCCAAAATGCAGCTTCGGCTGAACCTGAAATGGGTGAGCAAAAAACCGAAGCAAAATCGTTAAATCGCGCAGCTTTAATTGCGGCCAGCCTAGAAATGGATAGGTTGCAAGCACAAATTGATAAGCAGCAAGACGAATATCAGAAACGTCCTAAAAAGAAATATATTGGGGCACGTACTAAGGAGTACCGATTTGCACTGTATGTGGAATCGTGGCGGCAAAAAGTGGAGCGTATCGGCAATATGAACTACCCCGAGGCGGCAAAAGCGCAAAAATTGTATGGGCAATTACGCATGACGGTGGCTATAAAAGCCGATGGTAGCTTGGAAAGCGTTATGATTGACCAGCCATCGAATCACAAAGTGTTAGACGAAGCCGCCAAGCGCATTGTAGAGCTGGCAGCGCCGTATGCGGTTTTCCCAGATGATATTAAGCATGATACCGATATCTTATACATCACACGCACATGGACGTTTACGCAGGAAGATTTACTAGCGACTAAAGGTTCAGATTAATGACTAACTACTATCAACACCACATATTTTTCTGCTTAAATCAGCGCGAGAATGGCGAAGCCTGTTGCATGGATAAGGGCGCTGAAGCGGCGTTTGACCACATGAAAGCACGCGTAAAAAAGCTTAAGCTAAATGGTGAAGGCAAAGTGCGTATCAACCGCTCTGGTTGTTTGGATAGATGTGGGCTTGGGCCAATAATGGTGATTTATCCACAAGCCGTTTGGTACACATTTGTTGATAATGCCGATATTGATGAAATTATAGAAAGCCATTTGGTGAATGGAAAAGTGGTGGAACGCTTGGTGGTGTAGCGCAGGCGCCTTCGCCTGCGTACACTGCCACGTGCACTCGCGGGCGGGGCACGTGCGCTATAAAAGCCTGTACTACAAGAGTCTGTTCTACAAAAGCAGATTTAGTTGTTTATTAAGCACAGTCAATGAGTGTGGTTATTTGGTCTTGCAAAGTTTTTTTAGATGCCGCAGAGAGCGCACGGATATTGGCTTGCAGGCCATCTCTTTTAACCACTTCTGCCCAATGGCTATTGGGAAAATGCTTGTCATCTGCAAAGCGCGGAATAATATGCCAATGCAGATGCGGGGTTTTATTGCCCAAGCTGGCTAAATTAATTTTATCTGGTTGAATAATTTCTCGCATCGCAGTTTCTACAGAAAAAACCACTTTCATCATACGCAGACGATTTTCAGGTGGCAAATCGGTCATTTCTTTGATGTGCTCTATCAGCTCAACGCGGCAATAGGCGGGGTAATCAGCGTCATTTAACAGCACGACGCGACAAAAATCATCTTGCCATAAAATTTCGCGCGGCGTGGGCTTGCATAAGTCACATATCATCACGAAGCAGCTAACATGCGGTCTAGTGTCAGTTTGGCTAGTTTCGCATCATGCGCGGGCACTTTAATTTGGTTCACAATATTGCCATCAGCCAAGTTTTCTAGCGTCCATGCCAAATGCTGTGGGTCGATACGCGCCATGGTACTGCATTCGCACACCACGTGGCTCATAAATTGCACTAATTTGCCTTGCGGCTTCATTTGCTCGGCCAAACGATTCACCAAATTAAGCTCGGTACCCACTAGCCATTTTGTGTTGGGTGCAGCCTCAGAAACCGTGCGTAAAATATACTCAGTAGAGCCTACAAAGTCAGAGTTTAAGCACACTTCAAACGGTGCTTCAGGGTGCGAAATCACGATGCCATCCGGGTGATCGGCGCGGAATTTGGTGATATTTTGCAAGCGGAACATTTGATGCACGGCGCAATGGCCTTTCCACAGCAATATTTTGGCGTTTTTAATCTCTTCAACTGTTAAGCCACCTTGCGGTTGGTCTGGGTCCCAAATCGGCATTTGCTCTAGCGGAATGCCCATTTTGTGGCCAGACCAGCGCCCTAGATTCTGATCAGGAAAAAACAGCACTTTTTCGCGTTGCGCAAAACTCCATTGCAAAATTTTAGGTGCGTTGGTACTGGTGCACACAATACCGCCATGCTCACCACAAA
>JAYVRE010000182.1:0-7692 GCA_043776535.1 Methylotenera sp.
TTTTTGGCGTCCCCACGGGGATTCGAACCCCGGTCGCCTCCGTGAAAGGGAGGTGTCCTAGGCCTCTAGACGATGGGGACCTTGGAATTTAAACCGATACGACTTGCTGTATTAAAACAAGGACGTATTTTACACTATTTACTGCGTTTTCTGAAATCAGATTACCAACTAAAACCATCGCTTAAAACCGCAAATTTGGTGGAGGTAAGCGGGATCGAACCGCTGACCTCTTGCATGCCATGCAAGCGCTCTCCCAGCTGAGCTATACCCCCGCGAACTTCAAAAATTGTTTCTAAATTTTGATTCTTAAATTGGCAACAATTCGAGAAGGCGCAATAATAATGACGAGCGGAGCAAAAGTCAATTGAATTAATAGGCCATCAATGAATTTCTGCGCCGAGCCTAGCTTAAATCCAGTTTATGCGCGTGTATTGCTTTGCGATTCAAATTGCAGCAAATCTACTTTTGGCTGAGCTTGCCAATCTGCTTTGCGGTGTTCTGCCACCACATTGGTGAAAATACCACCGCGCACAAAAAACTTGGCGGTCACGCGCATAAATCTTGGTTGTGTTGCAGTAACCAAATCATCCAAAATACGGTTGGTCACCGCTTCGTGAAAGCAGCCTTCGTTACGAAACGACACAATATAAAGCTTTAAGCTTTTCAGTTCGACGCATAGTTGGTCCGCAATGTAATCGAGTGTAATTACCGCAAAGTCTGGCTGGCCAGTTTTGGGGCACAGGCAAGTAAATTCAGGGATTTCCATGTGAATATGAAAATCGCGATTGGGCGCGGGGTTGGGGAAAGTTTCGAGCGTTTTTGAAGGCTGCGTGCTTAGGTTTCCCAGTATGGTGACGTTTTCGTGTAAGTCAGAGCTAGACATAATTGCATTCATATCAAATAATAGCGGTATTATAAAACGTAATATAAAAATCTCAACAACTCCATTTAAAAACTGACCTTTTGCGCTTAACCCACTTAAAACTTGCTGGCTTTAAATCGTTTGTTGACCCAACCACTATTCACTTGCACGGTCAACGCGTGGGCGTGGTGGGGCCAAATGGTTGCGGCAAATCGAATGTGATGGAATCGGTGCGTTGGGTGTTGGGTGAATCATCCGCCAAAGAAATGCGTGCCGACGCGATGGACGCGGTGATTTTTAATGGCTCTGCCAATCGCAAGCCTATATCCAGAGCTTCGGTCGAACTAATCTTCGACAATCATTTAGGTGGCGGCGCTGGTGAATGGAGCCAATATGCTGAAATTAGCGTTAAACGCGTCATTGAGCGCGAAAAAGGTTCGACTTATTACATTAACAACACCGCTGTGCGCAGGCGCGATGTGGCGGATTTGTTCCTCGGCACAGGCCTTGGTGGCAGAGCGTATGCAATCATCGGCCAAAACACCATCTCACGCATTGTAGAGGCCAAACCTGAAGAGTTGCGCGTGTTTTTAGAAGAACCGGCGGGCATTAGCAAATACAAAGAACGCCGCCGCGAGACCGAATTGCGGCTGCGCGATACGCGCGAAAATTTGGTGCGAGTTGAAGACATTTGCCGTGAGTTACAAAAACAAATCACCAAATTAGAAGCTCAAGCGGTGATTACGCAGCATTACCATGCACTACAAGCCGCATACAAGCTGGCGGATGGGCAATTGTGGTTACTCAAAAAACGTGACGCCAGCCGCGATTGGGATAAAGCCAAAGCACAAGTGGATAAATTGGTGAATCAACTGGAGGCGCAAACCGCAGCATTGCGCAAAAGTGAGGTTGAGTTAGAAAAAATCCGCCAAGCGCACTACGCGGCCAGTGAGGGCATTAATACCGCGCAATCGGCGTATTATGTGGCAAATGCAGAGGTTTCTAATCTCGAAAATCAAGTCAAACAAAATTCCGAAGCGCGTGAGCGCATGGCTCAACAATTATTGCAATTAACGCATTCGCTTGAGCGAAATGCTAATGCTGGCGCGGATTTTCAGCAAAATTTAACGCAAAAACAAACTGAACTAGAAACCGCGACGCACGCTGAGCTGCAAGCTAAAACCGAGTTAGATGCCCTAAAACATACGCTTCCTTCAAAAGAGTCGGCACTTAAAACCGCCTTTGATCTCGCGCAAAAAAGCCAGCAAGTGCTTATTGATGCGAATCAGCGTATTCAAATCGAAAATAGCAGCATTCAATATTTAAGCCAAAATATTGATGACAATACGCAGCGAATTCAAAGACTTGAGTCGAATGTATCTAGCTTGATATTACCAGACCAAACACAGTTAAAAACTAGTGAAGCCGCATTGCAGAAAGCGCAGAAGGGTATTGCTGGCGTTGAGCAAGCGCTACAAAAACTGCGTGTTGACGAAGTTGATTTACAAACCAGTTTGAATCAATTGCGCGAGCAACAAAATCAAGCACAACGCGCTACCAACCAAGCGGATGCGGAGATTCACTCACTACAAAAAATTCAACAATCTTTAAATTCTGAAACCAAGTTAGGCGAATGGTTGAATAGCAAAGGTTTGAAAAATAACGCGCGTTTGTGGCAAAAAATTAAAATTGACGAGACGTGGAGCGTGGCGCTGGAAGCGGTGCTAGGAGCGAAATTAAATGCCATGATTTTAAACAAAGAGTCCTCAAATAAAGGTCATTTAGATGCACGTCCACCAGCCGCACTGGTATTGGGTTACAGAGCATCTAATGCCAATGTTTTTGGTCAACAAAACGCAGTTTTAACGCCACTTATTAGCGTCATTAAAGATTGCGATGCTGATTTAAAGCCAATTTTAGAAGATTGGCTAGCAGGCGCCTATGTATTAGATATAAAGTCTTTGGCTGTTGGCGATGTTTCTGAAAAAGCAATTAAGCATCTTAATTTAGGCGAAATTTTAGTAAACCAGCAGGGTGATATTTTTAGCCGCCACAGCGTCGCTTATCACGGCGAAAATTCTAGCTTGCACGGCGTGCTTGAGCGTCAACAACAGTTAGAAAAGCTGCAAGAAAATCAGCCTAATTTGCAGCAAAATTTACAAAAAGTTAGCGAGGCGCTTAAAACCGCTGAAAGCCAGCTCCAGCAAGTGCGCCAGCAACAGCAACATGAAAATATGCAGCTTAAAACCACGAGCAGTTTGCATTATCAACAACAGCTAGAATTGGCGCGTTTGCAGCAGGCGCAACACGTCGCGCTAGAGCGCGAAACTAGCATTAAAGCGGAAATAGTCGCAACTAATGACAAATTAACGCAGCTCATAGCCGACAAAGCCAATAAGCAAGCGGCTTTGCAAGCCATTGCAGCGCAATTAAGCGCGCTGGAAGCGGCAAAACATAATGACTTAAGCACCAAGCAGCAGGCAGAGCAAGTGTATTCCACCTCGCGCGATACCATTCAATTGGCCGAAAAATTTTATCAAGAAGTTTTTTATAATAAAAAATTAATAATTAATAATATCAATGAATTAATTAATAAAATTAATGTGAATAATGAAGAAAAAAGTGCATATTTATTACGTCAAACAGAGGCGGAAAAAACGCTAAAACTCACGCCAATGCAAACACTTAAAACCAATCTGGCTGCGGCGATTAATAGCAAGCAATTACGCGAAGCCGCGCTGGCAGCTTCGCGCAATCACTTGGCCGAGCAAGAAACGCAATTACAGGTGCTAGCGCGTGTGCGTAT
Source organism: Methylotenera sp. (assembly GCA_043776535.1). Lineage (GTDB taxonomy): Bacteria > Pseudomonadota > Gammaproteobacteria > Burkholderiales > Methylophilaceae > Methylotenera_A. The sequence continues at coordinate 3,669 of JAYVRE010000182.1, forward strand.
GCAATACGAGCAGCAGTTGCACCCGATGCGCGACGGCGTTGAGCAGAGCCGCCTAAATGAGCAAGAAGCACGCCTGCATTTTGAACAATGCCAAGCAGGCTTGTTAGAAAATGGCCAATATGAACAAGATTTAGCGACAGGCTTGGCCGAGAATGCCAAAGCGAGCAATTTGGTGCGTAAAACCATGCAATTGCAACAAGAAATCACCGAGCTCGGCGCGGTGAATTTGGCTTCAATTCAAGAGCTGGCAACGGAAACTGAGCGTAAAACCTACCTTGATAGTCAGATGTTGGATTTAACGCAAGCTACGGAAACTTTGGAAGATGCGATTAAGAAAATAGACCGTGAAACGCGCGATAAATTGATGCGAACTTTTAATACCGCTAACCAACACTTTGGCGAGCTTTTTGCAACGCTATTTGGTGGCGGGCAGGCAAGGCTGGAGCTGCTTGGCGATGAGATTTTAGATACTGGTTTGCAAGTTTTTGCACAGCCGCCAGGCAAGAAAAACACCACGATTCAGCTACTTTCTGGCGGCGAAAAAGCGCTTACTGCACTGGCTTTGGTGTTTGCATTATTTAGGCTAAACCCCGCGCCGTTCTGCCTGATGGACGAGGTGGATGCGCCTTTGGACGATAGCAATACCGAGCGTTTTTGCAATATGGTAAAAAAAATGTCCGAAAAAACACAATTTTTGTTTGTATCACACAATAAAATCACCATGGAAATGGCGCAGCAATTGATTGGTGTTACCATGCAGGAATCTGGCGTTTCGCGTATAGTGGATGTGGATGTGGAAGCCGCAATAGAAATGCAAACCTAAGATTTAATACCTAAGTTTGCAGACATTAAGTTGGTTTACAGCTTGATAAAATCAACAATAAAAACGAAAATAAACACACATTTAAAAGTAGAATAACGTTATGTCAGATTTACAAGTAGTACTTATTGTTTTAGGCGGCTTTATTATTGCAGCAGTTGTGATCTACAACTGGATGCAAGAGAGAAAGTTGCGCAACGAAGTTGCAGGTGATTTTATCGTGCCACATAAAGACGTGCTGGCGGATGATTTTCATATAGATGCCGATGCCTACATGATTGACAAAGAACTGGCGGAAGTTACTGAAAAAATAAAGCACTTTGCAGATACAGCGCCAGCAAGAAACCTAAGCAAAACTGTGGCGATTGAGCCAATAGAATCTAGGCCAACAGCCCAGTTTGTTAGCGAAACAGCTCCGCCATCTACTAAATTGCAAGATTCAGAATTTAAAGAAGCTGGGTTACAGCAGCCTACCGAAGCTGCTGATGTGCAATATGTCACCCAAAAAGAAATCAAGGCAGAGTTGCGTGAAGAAACGCCGTCTGAGCCTATTGTGCAGGCAGCTTTGTACGAGAAAACTCGACACATGCCAGTTAGTTTGCCAGAAATAACGCATCCGCAAATAGATTTAACGGCGATTTTATACCTCACAAAAGCTATCAGCAGCAATGAGTTATCTGCACTTATTAGCTCAATAGCTGGTATTGGCCTGCCAATAGCCTTTCACGGCTTAGATAGTCAAGATAAATGGCACTTGTTGAACGATGGCGCGGCTACCTTGTTTAAACAAGTGGCTTGCAGCTTGCAGCTCGCTGATCGCGGCGGGTCAGTGGCTAAAAACTTGCTCAATAAATTTCAATTTGCGGCAGAAAATGCAGGTATTGAGCTTAACGCCCATGTTGAGTGGCAGGGCAGCGGTGATGCTATGCAGCGTGCGATTGAGCTGGATCAGTTTTGTATAGAAGTCGATCAGTTGATTGGCGTGCATGTTATGCAAAATGAGGTGCCTATTCACGGCACAAAATTTAAGGGTTTAGCCGAGGCCAGCGGCATGATGCTGAAAGAGGACGGAAAATTTCACTTTTATGCCAATGACACCCTTTTATTTACTGCAACCGACGTTAATAACGTGCCTTTCACCGCCGAAAGCCTGCGCAGCAGCGTGCTAAAAGGCTTGACTTTTCAAATAGAGATCCCTAAAGTCAATAATTGCGAGCAAGTTTTTAATCAAATGATAATGATTGCCCAAAAAATGGCTAGTAGCTTAAACGCCAACTTAGTAGATGACAACCAAAAGCAACTAGGCGACCTACAAATCGAAAAAATTCGGCAACAACTCAAAGTCATTCATGCCACCATGGTTGCACGCGGCATTATGCCTGGTAGCCCAGCTAGTATGCGCCTTTTCAGCTAGCGCTTTTTAATTAGTTTTGCTCCGCGTATGTCTGATATAGAAGCAGCTCGCAAACAAGTTGAGCAACTTGTTTCTGAAATCTCCCATCACGATTACGAATATTACGTGCTGGATGCGCCCACAATCTCAGATAACGAATACGATGGCTTGTATCGCCAATTGGTCGAATTAGAAAAACAATTTCCCGAACTGATTACAGCAGATTCGCCTACGCAGCGCGTGGGTGGTAGCGTTGTTGGTGCATTTGAAAGTGTGACGCATCGCCAAGCCATGTTGTCGCTCAACAATGCGTTTGGCGACGATGAGTTATTGGCGTTTGATAAGCGCATTCGTGAAGGTTTGGGTATAGATTCGGTTGAGTATGCGCTTGAGCCAAAGTTTGACGGCTTGGCGATTACCTTAACTTACGAGAATGGCGTATTTACTCAAGGTGCGACGCGTGGCGATGGTTACGCGGGCGAGAACGTCACGCATAATCTACGCACGATTCGGGCGATTCCAGCCAAACTTAACATGACTAACCCGCCGCAATTGCTAGAAGTGCGCGGCGAAGTGCTGATGCTTAAAAAAGATTTTGAGCGGCTCAATCAAACCCAAAAAAAACTAGGCGCTAAGCTATTCGCCAACCCGCGCAATGCTGCCGCTGGCAGCCTGCGCCAACTTGATCCGAATATTACCGCCACGCGACCATTGCGCTTTTTCGCCTATGGACTAGGTGAAACAATTGGTGCGCCTAAACTTAAATCTCACGCGCAAGCTATGGATTATTTGGCTGAATTGCGTTTTCCTGTGAGCGATTTACGCACCACAAAGCACGGCGCACAAGGCTTGCAGCAATATTATGAGCAAATTGGCGCGCAGCGCGCTAGCTTGCCGTTTGATATTGACGGCGTAGTTTATAAAGTGAATCAATTTGCACAGCAAAACGAGCTTGGTTTCGTCTCACGCGCACCGCGCTGGGCTATCGCCCACAAATACCCCGCACAAGAGGCTATAACGATTGTAGAAGACATCACCGTGCAAGTGGGTCGCACAGGTGCGATTACGCCTGTGGCGCGCCTAAAAGCCGTGTTTGTGGGCGGCGTAACCGTCACCAACGCCACGCTGCATAACGAGGATGAATTAAAGCGCAAAGACATCCATATCGGCGATACAGTAATTGTGCGCAGGGCGGGCGACGTGATTCCAGAAGTGGTGAGCGTGGTAGTAGAAAACCGCCCCGCCAGCGCACGCCAATTCGTCATGCCGACACTTTGCCCAGAATGCGGCTCGCACATCATCCGCCTAGCCGATGAAGCCGTGGCGCGCTGTACAGGCGGTTTAATCTGCCCTGCACAGCGCAAACAGGCCATTACGCATTTTGCCAGCCGTCGTGCTTTGGATATTGAAGGCATGGGCGAAAAGCTAGCGGATTTGTTGGTAGAAGCGGATTTGGTTAAATCTTTAGACGATATTTATAGGCTAGATGTGGCCACATTGGCCAATTTGGAGCGCATGGCGCAAAAGTCGGCGCAAAACGTGGTTGATGCGTTAAGCAAAAGCAAGAAAACCACGCTAGCGCGCTTTATTTACGGTTTGGGCATTCGCAATGTGGGCGAAGCCACCGCCAAGGATTTAGCTGCACACTTCGGCAGCCTGCAAGCCTTACTGGATGCGGGTTACGAGGCACTTTTACAAGTAAATGATGTCGGGCCAATTGTGGCGGAATCTATTTTGCAGTTTTTGAGCGAGCCGCATAACGTGCAAGTGATTGCATCCATGCAAAATTTAGGCGTGCATTGGCCTGAAAC
>JAYVRE010000183.1:0-2003 GCA_043776535.1 Methylotenera sp.
GCGGTATTGCCATCAATGCTAATATCGGCGCCAAGGCGCTGCATTTCTTGCACGTGCATAAAGCGGTTTTCAAAAATAGTTTCGGTCACTTTTGCCACACCCTCTGCAACACTATTAAGCGCCATGAATTGCGCTTGCATGTCAGTAGGGAAAGCTGGATGCGGCGCAGTGCGAATATTCACCGCTTTTAGCTTACCGTTACTTTTTACAGTAATGGCATTTTCAACTTTGTTTACTTTTACCTCAGCACCCGCGTCGCGCAATTTTTCAATTACCGCATCTAGTAAATCCGCGCGCGCGTTCAATAGCTTCACTTCGCCGCCCGTCATAGCGGCAGCCACCATATAGGTGCCGGCCTCTATGCGGTCGCATACGATATTGTGCGTTGCGCCATTTAACTTTTCCACGCCGACAATGGTGATGACATCGGTGCCAGCGCCCGTGATATTAGCGCCCATTTTAATCAAACATTCAGCCAAATCAACCACTTCTGGCTCTTTAGCGGCATTTTCTAAAACAGTTTTACCTGTCGCTAGCGCGGCTGCCATCATTAGGTTTTCAGTGCCTGTCACTGTCACTATATCCATATAATAGCGTGCGCCTTGCAAGCGCCGATTGGGCAAATGTAGCGTACTGGCTTGTATGTAGCCATGTGTAATATGTATCGCCGCGCCCATCGCCTGTAAGCCTTTAATGTGCAAATCAACAGGGCGCGAGCCAATGGCGCAACCGCCAGGCAACGACACACGTGCCGTGCCAAAACGCGCCAATAAAGGCCCAAGCACCAAAATAGAAGCGCGCATGGTTTTTACCATCTCGTAAGTCGCCTCAAACGATTGCACGTCGCTGGCATCCAGCGAAACTTTATCTGCATTACGCGCAATTTTAACGCCCATGGTATCGAGCAATTTAATGGTGGTATCAATATCTTTTAACGCCGCAACGCCACTTAATACAAGCGGTGTTTCGGCCAATAATGATGCGCACAAAATGGGTAAAGCCGCATTTTTGGCGCCCGAAATGGTAATTTCGCCGTTTAGCTTAAAGCCGCCTTCAATAATCAGTTTTTCCAAGAATTACGCCCCTGCCAATTAATTAGAAGCCAGCAATGTTTGCAGCTCGCCGCTTTCGTACATGGCTCGCATAATGTCGCTACCGCCGACAAACTCGCCGCGCACATACAATTGCGGAATGGTTGGCCAGCTGGCGTATTGCTTAATGCCTTCACGGATTTCTTGGTCTGCCAGCACATCTACGGACACGTATTTTGTGTTGCAGGCATCTAAAATTTGCGTTGCCATGTTAGAAAAACCACATTGCGGAAATTTTGGATTGCCCTTCATATAAAGTACGACATCGTTAGTTGTAACTGTTTCTTTAATTCTTGCTTGTGCGTCCATGTGTTGCTCCTATTTTCTATTCAATTCTTGCCACTTTTGTGGCGTGTAAGTTTTCATTCCTAGCGCGTGAATCTCGGCGCGCATACGATCACCAAGCGCACCGTAAACCAGTTGATGTTGTTGCACCATATTTTTACCTTCAAATGCGGGGCTTACTATCACTGCCTCAAAATGCGTACCATCATCACCCATCACTTTAATGTAATCGCAGTCCAAACTTGCTGTAATATAACTCTCTAATTGATCTGCACTTAACATATTGTTTTTAACACCAAACTTAACCTCGTAATTTATAACCTGATTTTAACATTTTTAGCGCCAGCCAGGCTAACCCGCATAAAAATGCGGCAACTACAACCAAGCTTATCCAAGGCGAAATATCACCTTTGCCAAAAAAACCGTATCTAAAGCCATCTATCATATAAAAAAATGGGTTGAAGTGCGACACCGTTTGCCAAAATGGCGGCAAAGAATGAATAGAATAAAATACACCTGATAAAAACGTCAGCGGCATAATCACAAAGTTTTGAAACGCTGCCATTTGATCGAACTTATCGGCCCAGATGCCAGCAATAATGCCGAATGTGCCGAGTAGCGCGCTGC
>JAYVRE010000184.1:0-7529 GCA_043776535.1 Methylotenera sp.
TGGTTGGGTTATCAACACTAAAATTAAGATGACCAGAATAAAATGAAAGTCGAACTTAAAGACAAAAAAGTATTGGTGCTTGGCCTTGGTGAAACAGGGCTTTCCGCCTTGCGTTGGTTGCAAACGCAGGGTGCGATTTTGTCTGCGGCGGATTCGCGCGAAAACCCACCCAGCGCAGAGGATGTGATGAGACATATGCCGAAAGTGGTGGTGCATACGGGTTCATTTAAGCCAGAAGTGCTATTAAGTGCGGATTTGATTGTGATTAGCCCAGGCGTATCAATAAATGAGCCTGCCGTGCAAGCCGCAGTTAAGCAGGGTATTAGCGTGGTTGGCGATGTGGAGTTATTTGCACAACATCGTCCTCAAGGTGCAAAAGTGATTGCGATTACTGGCTCTAATGGCAAAACTACGGTGACGACACTGGTGGGTGAAATGTGTAAAGCGGCCGGTTTAAAAACTATCGTCGCAGGCAATATTGGCCTAGCGGTGCTCGATACATTAAGCATGGAGACGCCTGATGTATATGTGTTAGAGCTCTCTAGTTTTCAACTGGAAACTACGTCTAGCTTAGTTGTGGACGCGGCTACCATGTTGAATTTATCTGAAGATCATATGGATAGATACGCGAGTATGCAAGATTACGCGGTGGCCAAGGCGCACATTTTTTATCAGGCCAAGCTACAAGTGCTGAATCGCGATGACGCATGGAGCATGTTGATGGCGCGGCCAAAACTGGCGCAAGTGACGTTTGGTTTTAGCGAACAGGGCTTTGATCATAAAGACTATGGTTTGAAACAAGTGCAAGGCGATACTTGGCTGATGGACGGCGAAAAAGAATTGATTAACGTGAATGATTTAAAAATTGCAGGTTTACACAATGCCGCCAACGCGCTGGCTGCCGTTGCGCTGTGTCGCGGCATTGACATTGAATACGCGCCCATTATTCAAACCCTGTACAACTTTAAGGGCTTGCCGCACCGCGTGGAATGGGTTGCTAACATTGACGATGTGGATTATTACGACGACTCAAAAGGTACTAACGTGGGTGCGACTTGCGCGGCGTTGTCAGGCTTATATAAAAATGGTCACCCGCAAAAAATCGTGCTGATTGCAGGCGGCGATGGCAAAGGCCAAGATTTCACTCCTTTAGCACCTGCCGTGCAGGCCAATAGCCGCGCGGTGGTGTTGTTTGGACGTGATGCGCCTTTAATTGAAGCCGTTTTGTTGCCTACCAATATTCCCATGTATCAAGCCGCTGATTTACCCGAAGCGGTGAATATTGCCAAAAAAGTGGCTCAAGCGGGCGATGCGGTATTGCTATCGCCTGCTTGCGCTAGTTTTGATATGTTCAAAAACTATGTGCATCGGGCAGAAGTGTATATAAATGCCGTTAAGCAGTTGGAGTTGGCGAACAAAAAAGGTAGCGAAATGCTAGAGGACACAAAATGCTAGAGGACACAACATGTTAGCCCCAGTCATGCATAGCCGCGAGCGCATTAATGCCGCCAGTTACGACCAAATGTTGCTGTGGGTCACCTTTATTTTATTGGGCTTGGGTTTGGTGATGGTGTATTCATCTTCTATTGCGATTGCAGAGGCGGATAAAGCAGTGGGGCATCAAAGCACTTACTATTTAGTGCGCCAAAGCATTTTTATTTTGATTGGCTTGGTGGCGGGCTTTGTTTCATTTCAAATTCCCGTCGCATGGTGGCAAAAAATGGCACCTTACTTGTTTCTGGTAGGGTTAGCGCTGCTGGTGATGGTGCTAGTGTTTGGACGCAATGTAAATGGCAGCCAGCGCTGGCTTTCATTATATGTCTTTAACTTGCAACCTTCTGAATTAATGAAGTTATTCGCCGCAATGTACGTGGCCGATTATGCCGTGCGCAAAGCGCCACAAATGGATAGCATTATCAAAGGCTTTTTGCCGATGGTGGCGGTAATGGTGCTGGTGGGGTTTTTATTGCTGCGCGAGCCTGATTTTGGCGCATTTGCCGTGATTGCGGCGATTTCCATTTCTATACTTTGGTTGGGCGGCATTAACGTTAAAATTTTTGCAGGTTTGTTGGCATTGCTACCAATCGCAATCTATATGCTGATATGGAGCTCACCCTATCGTTTGCAGCGCGTCATTGGTTTTATGGATCCGTGGGCTGACCCGTATGGTAAAGGTTATCAATTGTCACATGCTTTAATCGCTTTTGGGCGCGGCGAGTGGTTTGGCGTAGGTTTGGGCGCCAGTGTAGAAAAATTATTGTATTTGCCCGAAGCGCATACCGACTTTTTACTGGCCGTAATCGCCGAAGAGCTTGGTTTTGTTGGCGTGCTGACGGTGCTGGGCTTATTTGTGTGGATTGTAATTCGCGCCTTTGGTATTGGCAAAGAGGCAGTAGCAAACGAGCGTTATTTCGCCGCCTTACTAGCACAAGGCCTAGGCGTGTGGATGGGCGTACAAGGCATTATCAACATCGGCGTGAATATGGGCGTGTTGCCCACTAAGGGCTTAACGCTACCACTTCTTTCATTTGGCGGCAGCGGAATTTTGGCGAATTGCATCGCCATGGCGGTTTTACTGCGCATTGACTTTGAGAACAGAAGATTGCAGAAAGGCTTGCCAGCATGATGTTTGCTCACCTAGTGACGCAATCCAAAACAGGCACGCTGATGGTGATGGCGGGCGGCACTGGCGGGCATGTATATCCTGCAATGGCGGTGGCGGATTACATGAAAGAACATGGCTGGAAAATTGTCTGGCTTTGCACCGAAGGTGGCATGGAAAACAAATTGATTGAAGGCAAGCCTTACGAAAAAGCGATGATTACCATGCAAGGTGTGCGCGGCAAAGGTTGGCTCAGCTGGCTATGGTTACCTTTGAAGCTGACGAAAGCCTTTAGCCAAAGCGCCAAAGCTATTCGCAAATACCAACCCAATGTGGTGTTGGGAATGGGCGGTTTCGCAGCTTTCCCTGGCGGGTTGAAAGCGTGGATGATGGCTAAACCTTTGGTGATACATGAGCAAAACTCAATTGCAGGTTTAACTAATAAAACCTTGAGTCTATTCGCAAATAAAGTGTTAGCGGCGTTTCCATCGGCATTTGGCGACAAAGCAACGTTGGTAGGTAACCCTGTTCGCCAAGACATTACGCAATTGCCCACGCCAGAACACAGATATAACCAACGTACAGGCAAGCTAAATTTGCTGGTGGTTGGCGGCAGCTTGGGTGCGGCGGCTTTAAATGATGTGCTACCAAAAGCCTTGGCCAATTTGCCAAAGGATACATTTAACGTTGTGCATCAAGCAGGTGAAAAACATATCGCTGCCCTGCAAGCCAATTACCAAGCGGCTGGTGTACAAGCTGAAACCAAAGCATTTATTAACAACATGGCCGAAATGTACGCGTGGGCGGATGTGGTGATTTGCCGCGCTGGCGCGCTAACCATCGCAGAGCTGGCGTGTGTGGGCGTAGCGAGCGTGCTAGTGCCTTTTCCACATGCGGTGGATGATCATCAAACCTATAACGCCAGGTATTTAAGCGATGCGGGTGCTGCTAAGTTGATTCAACAAACAGAATTTAATGTGCAAAAAGCGACAGAAATATTAAGCAGTTTAACGCGTGAGAATTGCTTAGCAATGGCGATTAAAGCCAGAGCGCTAGCCAAGCCAGATGCTACAAGCTCGGTCGCAAAAATTTGTATGGAGGTGGCGCGTTAGCGTTTAAATAGATGAAGCATAAAGTTAAAAACATCCATTTTGTGGGCATCGGCGGCGCTGGTATGAGTGGTATTGCCGAAGTGCTGATTAATTTGGATTTTAAGGTTTCAGGCTCTGATTTGGCTAGTAATGCGGTCACACAGCGCCTGAAAAATTTTGGCGCAACTATTTATCAAGGTCACGCAACAGGAAACTTAAACACCGCAGATGTGGTGGTGGTGTCATCGGCCGTGAATGAACAAAACCCAGAAATTATCGCCGCCCGCGCAAAAAATATCCCCGTGGTGCCACGCGCACTCATGTTGGCGGAATTAATGCGCTTTAGGCAGGGCATTGCAGTGGCAGGTACGCATGGCAAAACAACCACAACCAGCCTCATCGCCAGTATTTTGGCAGAAGCTGGTATGGATCCGACATTTGTCATTGGCGGCAAGCTCGAAGCAGCCAGCGCGAATGCAAGACTTGGTACTGGCGAATATATTGTGGCGGAAGCCGATGAATCGGATGCGTCTTTCTTGCATTTAACACCAGTGATGGCGGTGGTGACTAATATTGATCAAGACCACATGGACACTTACGAACACAGTTTTGATAAGCTAAAAAGCGCGTTCGTGGAATTTTTGCAACAGTTACCGTTTTGGGGCATGGCGGTTGTGTGCGTAGATGATGCCAATATTCGTGAGATTTTACCGCGCGTGACTAAGCCAGTGATGACTTATGGCTTTAGCGAGGGCGCACGGATTCGCGCCAGAAATGTGCGTGCGGATAACGGCGAAATGCACTTTACAGTGGATAGAGTCAATGGCGTGACCACAACCTTTGATGTAACGCTCAACCTGCCAGGTAATCACTATGTGTTGAACGCTTTGGCGGCGATAGCCATTGCCAGTGAGCTGAATATCGCTGACAAATTTATTATTAAAGCGCTGGCCGAATTTAAAGGCGTGGGTCGCCGCTTTGAGCGTTATGGCGAAATACCCGTCAAATCAAGCCAAGCAAAAGCAGGTGGAGTATTTACGCTGATTGATGATTACGGCCATCATCCAGTCGAGATGCAAGCGGTGATTGCCGCAGCGCGCGATGCCTTCCCCAATCGCCGCTTGGTACTTGCCTTCCAGCCGCATCGTTACACGCGTACGCGTGATTGTTTTGAGGATTTTGTGCGCGTACTTTCCACGACCGATGCAGTGTTGTTAACTGAAGTGTATTCAGCTGGCGAGGCACCGATTGTGGCGGCGGATACGCGAAGTTTAATTCGTGCGGTGCGTGTCGCAGGTAAGGTAGAGCCGCTATTTGTGGAAACTACCGATGAGCTACCAGAAGCGATTGTGAATATGGCACAAGCAGGCGATGTGGTGATTGTGATGGGGGCAGGTTCTATCGGCCATGTGGCAGAAAAAACTAGGGATCTGGCAAATGGGGATCTGGCAAATGGGAAGTTGGCAAATGGGAAGTTGGCAAGCAAATGACGCAAGTAGAAGTGAAATCGCAATTACTTAAAAACGAGCCTCTTGCGCGTTATACCAGCTGGCGCGTGGGTGGGCGAGCAGACCGCTTGTTTATTGCCGAAAATTTAAGCGAACTCCAAGCTTTTATGCAAACTTTAGATCATGCTGAACCACTTTATTTTATTGGCTTGGGCAGCAATTTATTGGTGCGCGATGGTGGCGTGCGTGGCACGGTAGTGGTGATGCACCAAGCGCTCAGTGATTTGCGCGTAGATGGAAAATACATCTACGCCGAGGCTGGTGTCACTTGCGGCAAATTGGCCAAGTTCAGTGCCAATCAATTTAAAGATGGCGCTGAATTTATGGCAGGTATCCCAGGCACGGTGGGAGGCGCCTTAGCCATGAATGCGGGTTGTTATGGCGCTGAGACTTGGAGTATTGTGCACCAAGTGTTGACTATTGACCGACAGGGTGCAACGCATGTGCGTAATGTATCCGAGTTTATACCGAGTTATCGCCATGTTGAAATGCCGATTCTAGATGAATGGTTTTTGGGTGCGTGGTTCAAGCTGGATCAAGGTGATGCGGAACTATCTTTACAAAAAATAAAGAATCTATTGGCGACACGTCTAGCCAGCCAACCACTTAATTTGCCTAGCGCTGGCTCTACTTTTAGAAACCCACATGGCGATTTTGCAGCCAGGATAATTGAGGCTAGTGGCTTAAAAGGTTACCAAATTGGTGGCGCGCAAGTATCACCAAAACATGCCAATTTTATTGTGAATGTGGGCGATTGCACAGCGCTGGATATTGAACTATTAATTCGCCACATGAAAGACACCGTGCTTGAGAAGCAAGGCGTGGCGCTGCAACAAGAGGTAAGAGTGATAGGCGAATATGCATAAGTTTGCTTTTATAAACACATTATTTGGGCGCATTACTGCGTTGCGCGGTACTCGAAATCCTCATGTACACAAAAGTACATTGCGGTTTCTGCGTGCCGTGCGCCTTGTACTGCATCCCAAATTCTGTATTTATATAAGCAAACTTGAAAGTGTTAGATTTGGATATGGTAATGAATAAATTTGGCAAAGTAGCCGTGTTATTTGGCGGCAAATCGGACGAGCGTGAAGTGTCGCTTAAAAGTGGCGCAGCGGTGCTAGCGGCGTTATTGCGTCAAGGCGTGGATGCGCACGCGTTCGACCCTGCCAGTCAGGAACTGAGCGAGTTAAAGCAATATGACCGCGCATTTATTAGCTTGCATGGCCGCTATGGCGAGGATGGCACGATACAAGGTGCGATGGAATTAATGAATATTCCTTACACGGGTAGCGGCGTCATGGCTTCAAGCGTGGGTATGGATAAATGGCGTACTAAATTATTGTGGAAAGTGTTAAATATTGCGACGCCCGATTTCGAGGTGGTAGAAGCAAGCAGCGATTTTGCGGCGATTGAGCAAAAGCTAGGCTTACCTTTATTTGTGAAGCCAGCGAATGAAGGATCGAGCATAGGCATTACAAAAGTGAAGCAAAAAGGTGAGCTAGAAGCCGCATATCTATTGGCTGCCAAGGCAGATCCTTTGGTGATAGCAGAGAAGTTTGTTGGCGGCGGCGAATATACGGTGGGCATTATTTCTGATGGGGAAGGTGATTTTACTACTTTGCCCATAGTCAGAATCGTCCCAAAAAATGAGTTTTACGATTATGAAGCCAAATATCAGCGTGACGATACTGAATACCTGTGCCCTTGCGGCTTAAGCGCGGAGGTCGAGGCGCAAATTAAAGCCGAAGCGCTACAGGCATTTCGCGCTGTGGGTTGCAAGGGCTGGGGACGCGTGGATTTTTTGATGGACGAGGCTGGCACACATTATTTCTTAGAAGTGAACACCAGCCCAGGCATGACCGACCACAGCCTAGTGCCCATGGCGGCAAAGGCGGCGGGTATTAGCTTTGATGCGCTGGTGATTAAGATTTTAGAAACCACTTTAGACGACGAAGGTGTGAATAGCAAAGAGGTGGATGGCAAAGATGTGGGATAAGCCAAGATTATTGAACTGGATTGCAAATCTCCTATTTGCGCTATCAGTGGTATTGATGCTGTATTCCGCGCTGTTTGTGGTGGTGCATTTGCCTATTTTTCCAATCCGCGAAGTGAAGATAGATGGTCAATTAGTGCATGTGAATCGTGAGCAAATAAAGCTCATTGTGGCAAAACATTTGAAAGGCAATTTTTTTACTTTGGATTTAATTAAAACCCGTGATGCGTTTGAAAAACTGCCCTGGGCACGCAAAGTAAGCGTGCGCCGTAGTTGGCCAGACAAACTGGATGTAGTGATTGAAGAGCATCAATCTTTAGCGCGCTGGGGCA
>JAYVRE010000185.1:0-7508 GCA_043776535.1 Methylotenera sp.
ATTGTCGCTCGCTAGCTGATGCGGTTTTAATTGTATAATAGCGGCTATGCGAAATTGGTTACTCCCCGAATTTATAGAAGACGTGCTGCCTGCTGAGGCCGCCCGTATTGAGCATCTGCGCCGTAAGCTATTAGATTTATTCAAAGTGCATGGCTATCAATATGTGATTCCGCCCACACTGGAATACTTAGAATCGCTCATCACTGGCACTGGTCGTGATCTCGATTTAGCTACTTTTAAAGTGGTCGATCAACTTACGGGTCGCCTCATGGGCATACGTGCTGACATGACACCACAAGCCGCGCGCATAGACGCGCACATGCTAAACCAGCAAGGCGTTTCACGCCTGTGTTATGCGGGCACTGTGCTACGCACCAAGCCAGATGGCCTTGCTAGAACAAGAGAGCCGCTACAATTGGGTGCAGAGTTGTTTGGTCACGCAGGGATTGATAGCGATATTGAGATTCAGCGCTTAATGATTAAGGCCTTGCAGCTGTTAGGCCTAGAAGAGTTGCACATTGATTTCAGCCATGTGGCGATTTTCGAGGGCTTGGTTAAAGCGGGTAATATAAATGCCGATTTAGAACAGGCACTTTATGTGGCATTGCAGAGTAAGGATAAAGCGGCTGTGGCGGAGCTGGCTGCTGAGTTAGAAGCACCTATTCAACAAGCGCTTATTAGCTTGACTGACTTAAATGGTGGCGTCGATATCTTAGAAAAAGCCGAAAGTGTGCTACCAAAGCTGCCAGAAATCGCCCAAGCATTGGCCAACTTAAACGCCGTTGTCAGCAAATTAAGTGATTTAAACGTTCAAGTTTCGTTTGATTTGGGCGAGCTACGCGGTTATCACTACCACAGCGGTGTTGTGTTTGCGGCCTATGCGCGAGGTTACACGGGCCCAGTGGCGATGGGTGGGCGTTACGATGAAGTCGGCATTGCGTTTGGCCGAGCGCGCCCTGCAACAGGTTTCAGCCTGGATTTGCGCGGTATTGTAAGCATATTCGCGCCTGCCAACTTACCGAAAAGCATTTTGGCACCTGAAGGCAATGACAAGGGTTTGCTTAGCAAAATTGAGGCTTTACGCGCCGATGGTTTGCTAGTGATTCAAGTGCTACCTCATTCCGAAGTCAATTTCAATGAGCTCAATTGCGACACTGCGCTGGTATTGCGTAATGGTGAATGGCTTATCGAAGTGCTTAAGTAATCAATCTTTAAAAACATAATTAATTTAAAAAAAGTAGTCATTTATGGCAAAAAATGTAGTCGTTATAGGCACACAATGGGGCGATGAAGGCAAAGGCAAAATTGTCGATTGGCTCACCGACCAAGCACAAGGCGTAGTGCGCTTTCAAGGTGGCCACAACGCAGGCCATACGCTGGTTGTAGGTCAGGGTGAAGCACGGCGCGTTTACAAGCTCAATCTAGTGCCTTCAGGCATCGTGCGCTCAGGCATCAATTGCTATATTGGCAACGGCGTGGTGTTAGATGCTGGACATTTGTTAAGCGAAATTGCGGCGCTAGAAAAAGACGGCCTTGAAGTTAAAAATCGTTTAAAAGTTAGCCCAGGTTGCCCGTTAATACTCAGCCACCATGTCGCTGTTGACGTCGCACGCGAAGCCAAACGTAGTGTAGATAAAAAAATTGGTACCACAGGCAAAGGCATTGGCCCCACTTACGAAGATAAAGTTGCGCGCCGTGCTTTGCGTGTTTACGATTTATTTTACCCTGAAAGATTCTCCGAAAAATTACGTGAAGTGATGGATTATCATAACTTTGTACTCACCAACTATTTAGGCGCACAAGCGGTTGATTTTAATCAACAATATGACGCCAGTATGCAACATGCCGTTGCGCTTAAACCAATGATTTCTGATATCTCCGCAGATTTATACGCCGCAAATGCGAGGGGTGAAAACCTGTTATTTGAAGGCGCACAAGGCACGCTGCTAGATATTGATCACGGCACTTATCCGTACGTCACCTCCAGCAACTGCATTGCAGGCCAAGCCTCAGCAGGCACGGGCGTGGGTGCGAATATGCTACATTACGTGTTAGGTATTACCAAGGCTTACACTACACGCGTAGGCGGCGGACCGTTCCCCAGCGAGTTGGATATTGACAGCGCAGGCGCGCCAGGCACGCAGATGTCGGTAAAAGGCCAAGAAATTGGCACTGTGACCAAACGTAAACGCCGCTGCGGCTGGTTTGATGCTGCTGCACTACGTCGCTCTGCGATGATCAACGGCCTCACAGGCTTGTGCATAACCAAACTAGACGTGCTTGATGGCATAAAAGAACTCAAAATTTGCATCGGTTACGAGTTGGACGGCAAAAAAATAGACCTGTTACCAGTCGGCGCAGACGATGTAGCAGGCTGCAAACCCATCTTTGAGACCGTACCAGGCTGGACAGACAACACCTTTGGCGTAAAAACTTGGGACGGCTTACCAAAAGCCGCACAAAATTACCTAAAACGCCTAGAAACCTTATGCGGCGTGCCAATTGCCATTGTTTCGACAGGGCCTGAAAGAGACGAAACGATTGTGGTTGAGCATCCGTTTTCTTAAAACAGACTTAGCCACAGATGAACACAGATACACACAGATTAAAATCAATTCAAACAAAAAAGCAAACGACTAGCATTTTTAATTGCTTGATATGCGAACAATATCCAGCAAGCATAAATATTATGTATAAAAACCTGTGTTTATCTGTGTTCATCTGTGGCTAAAAATGGGCGTCAAACAAAATCAACGTCTAGCTTGGGCAATCACAGGTTCTGGGCATTATTTGCGCGAGTCGCTGGCGATTTTGCAAACGCTTGAAAATGTGGATGTTTTTTTAAGCAAAGCCGCGGCAGAAATCATCAAGCAATACGATTTTCAGGCGCAGTTAGACGCAACTGGTCATAAAGTTTATCAAGATAAAACCGCTAGTAGCGTACCTGTGGAACTGTTTTATGCAGGCAAATATCACACCTTAGTCATTGCGCCCGCCACCTCAAATACCATCGCAAAAATGGCCTATGGTTTTTCTGATTCGCTCGTTACCAATCTTTACGCGCAAGCAGGAAAAACACGCGTGCCTAGCATTGTATTTGCTTGCGATACCGCGCCAGAAGTGCTTTCGGAAGCCCCGCGTGACAATGTGGTAAAAGTTTTTCCACGCAAAATTGATTTGGATAATGTAGCCAAATTAGCCAATTTTGAAGCCACACAAATTGTGGCGGATATAGCTGCACTAACTGACGCGGTACAAACTCGTTTAAACCAAGTGAGTAATTAAAAAGTTAAATAATCAAAAAGTTAAATGATCAAAAATCCAAATCAATCTGATAATTTACTTTTTGTGACAGGAAAGTTGGCGGAGAAGAGCCTGCATAAAGTGTTGCAAGAAGTTCAAAGCAACCCCAAAACGCCTATTTTCAAATACCGCGTCGAGCAAATTGGCGTATCTGTCGCAGCGCTGATGACGCCTGAAATGATAGGTCGCCGCTTAAAAAATACGGGCGGTGCCAATAAGATGATTTTGCCTGGGTTGTGCCAAGGTGATTTAAGTCAATTGCACCGCCAATACGGTATCCCTGTTGAGCGCGGGCCTGAGGATTTAAAAGATTTGCCGCAATATTTTGGACAAATTGGCATCGCGCCCGATCTAAGCAATTATTCATGCCAAATTTTTGCTGAAATTGTCGATGCGCCTGATTTAACGGTGGATGAAATTGTCGCCAAAGCCACGCGCTTTGTGACGCAAGGCGCGAATGTGATTGATTTGGGTTGTTTGCCTGGCAAGCCGTTTTTGCATTTAGCTGATTCAATAAAAGCACTTAAATCTGCTAGTTTTAAAGTCAGTGTCGATAGCATGAACACCGACGAATTATTGCTGGCGGGAAAATCGGGTGCGGATTATTTGTTGAGTTTAACTGAAAAAACATTGTGGATTGCAGATGCCGTGGAAGCCGCTCCAGTGCTAGTGCCATCTAAGCCAGGTAATTTAGCCTCACTTTACCGCGCCATCGAAATCTGCCTTAAAAAAGGTAAACCGTTTATTGCCGATGCGATTTTAGACCCGATTCATTTTGGGCTGACGGATTCGATTGTGCGCTATCACAAGCTGCGTAAAAAATACCCGAAAATTCAAATTATGATGGGCATTGGCAACCTCACCGAGCTGACCGATGCGGATACTACAGGCATTAACGCGATTTTATTCGGCATGATTAGCGAGCTGAATATTAACGCCGTTTTAGCCACCAGCGTGAGCGCACATGCGGTGAACGCGATTGCTGAGGCCGACATTGCGCGCCGCGTAAATTATCGTGCAAAACAAGATGACCGCTTGCCACGCGGCTACAGTAATGGTTTGCTCGGGCTGCACGATAGAAAACCGTTTTCGTATAACGCCACGGAAATTGCCGAATTTGCCGCGCAAATTAAAGACCCGAGTTTTCGCATTATGGTGAGTGAAGCGGGCGTGCATGTGTATAACCGTGATGGTTTGCTGCAAGATACTGATCCATTTGCGTTTTACCAAAATTTAGGCATTGAAAATGACGCCTCACATGCGTTCTACCTAGGCGTAGAGCTGGCGCGCGCACAAATTGCACATCAACTTAAAAAGCGCTATGTGCAAGACGAGGAATTAAATTGGGGTGTCGCAACAGAACGCAGAGAGCATAAGACAGAAGATAGAAAAAGTCATCGTGAGGCTTCGCTTAAAGAGAAGAAAAGTAAAAAAGAATGATTTTTGAAACAATTATAACGAGTGTGGATTTGGCTGGTGAACCTCATATCGCGCCGTTCGGCGTCCGTTACGAGGGTGATTTGGTCGTCATTGCCCCGTACAAACCCTCTACTACTTTGGATAATATTTTGGCCACAAAATGCGCGGTAATGAATTTAGCCGACGATGTGCGTGTTTTTGCAGCTGCGCTTACGAATAGAAAAATAGGTCAGCTGGTTCCAATCAAAACCGCGTCACAAGCCAATAAAGCCAAGGGTTTCAGGCTGGCTGATTGTTTGGCGCATGTTGAGCTGGAGTTAGTTGAGTTGCGTGATGACGCCAGTAGGCCGCAATTATTCATGCAAAAAGCAGCTGAATTTAATCATAAACCATTCACTGGGTTTAACCGCGCGCAAGCCGCCGTGATAGAGCTGGCGGTGTTAGTAAGCCGATTGCGCATATTGCCAAAAGACAAAATCATGCTTGAGATTGAATATTTAAAAATTGCGGTGGATAAAACTGCGGGTGAGCGTGAAATGCAAGCATGGAGTTGGCTTACAGAAGCGATTGAAAATTTTTATGCTGAGCAGGCTGGAACGAATCAGGCATGACCCAATTACTCATTAGTGTAAAAAATGTCAAGGAAACCTTAATTGCGCTAGATGCAGGCGTGGATATTATTGATTTGAAAGATCCTGATAATGGCGCGCTTGGCGCGCTAGATATAGACACTAGCGCGAATATTTTGCAAGCCATAAGCGGCGCTGCAATCGTTAGCGCTACCACAATTGTTAGTGCTACTGTGGGAGAGCATCACGCCACTTTAAGCGACCTAATTTTCGATATTAGAACGCGTGTAGAAATTGGCGCTGACATCGTTAAAATCGCGGTTTCCGAACTTTTTTATGAGGCTGATTTCATGATTGAAATGGCTAAATTGACTAATGAAGGCGTTAAAATTGTTGCAGTCTTTTTCGCAGACGAATCAACTGACTTAAATTTATTAAAAAAAAGTCAGCAAATAGGATTTTTTGGGGCAATGCTAGACACCAAATCTAAGCAACAAAACTTACTGCAAGTGCAAGCGCAAAGCGATTTACAAATATTTACACAAAAATGTAATCAACATCAATTAAAATATGGGTTTGCTGGCTCGCTAAAATCACAAGATATAGTGAATTTGATAAAGTTTAATCCCACATACATTGGTTTTAGAGGTGGCGTGTGTGAAAATAATACAAGGCAGTCGGCTTTGTCGCCCTGCAAAGTTTTCGAAGTTAAAAATATGTTGCACGCACACAACAAAATTAACGGCAAAGCTCATAAAGCGTGGGTTTAGCGTTGCAAAGTTAAAGTAGTTTAAGTATAGTTTGTCTATGAACGTTGATTTAATGTTTGTTAGATATTTTATAACTAAGGAGTTTTCACATGAATAAAAATTTAATTGGTCTTGCTGTTGCAGCAACACTTAGTCTTACCGCTGTTACAGCCTCTGCTGATGACATGTTCCGTGGTGCATGGTACTTGTTGCCTGGTGTTAGTAAGATGCACACTGACAGCGATTTGGATGCTAACAATGGCGGCGGCGCTTTTATCAAATTAGGTAAAGAATTTAGCCCTAGCTGGGATCTTCAAGGTGGTTTAAGTTATAACCGCGCTTCTGAAGATACAGGTATTGCTGGTGCAGGTGGTCGTTATAAACAAACTGCATTGGGTTTAGATGCTTTGTATATGTTTAGTCGTAGTAATTTCCGTCCTTTCTTGCTTGCAGGTTTGGGTGTAGCGCGTAACAACGTAGATTACAGCGGTATTCCAACTTTAGAAGATAGAAGCAAAACTTCATGGTTAGCTAATGCTGGCTTTGGTGCACAATACTTATTTAATGATAATTTTGGTCTGCAAGCTGATTTACGTCATCAGTGGTCAAGATCAGATGCTAAAGCACCTGGCACATCGTTTGATGCAGATGGCACTATTGGCAATACACTATTAAATGTTGGTGCTATTTTCCGCTTTGGTGCACCAGCACCAGTAGTGGCTGAAGCTGCTCCAGAACCAGCCCCAATCGCAGCTGCTCCAGAGCCAGCTCCGGTTCCTGCGCCTGCTCCAGAACCAGTAAAATGTACTCCACAAATGGACACTATTACTGTGGGCGCTGAAAAACTATTTGGTTTTGACAAGGCTAACATTAGTGAAGATGGTAAAGCTGCTCTAAATGAGGCTGCTGCAAAAATTAAAGCAAATCCTGAATTGAAAGCAGTGATTGTAACTGGTCATACAGATCGTATTGGTACTGATGCATACAACCAAAAACTTTCAGAGCGCCGTGCAAACGTTGTGAAAGATTACATGGCTGCGCAAGGTGTTGATCCTTCAATTATTGAAACAGTTGGTAAAGGTGAATCTGTGCCAGTTGCGGAATGTGTTGGTGATAAAAAAACTACGAAATTGATTTCATGCTTACAACCTAACCGTCGTGTAGAAATTCGCGCCGAAGGTCAAAAAGAAACTGGTTGTAACTAGTCTAGTTAGCATGTAAAAAAGCCTCGCAGCGCGAGGCTTTTTTATGTCCGTATTTTCATATCAAACTGCTTAAACGTTATAATATTACTATGAAACTCACCGTTAGTTTAATCATAGAAGCGCGCTGGCTTTGCCCCATCATCCCAAACAATACGCTGTTTGAGTATCAAGCAGTAGTTATTCAATATGGAAAAATTATTGATATTTGCGCAATCACTCAAGCTAGCGAACAGTACGAGGCGAAAGAAACTGTTCAATTAGAC
>JAYVRE010000186.1:0-7497 GCA_043776535.1 Methylotenera sp.
TCTGCGGTTTCTGGCGCGGCGCCTGTGCGCAAAGAAACGGAGCATTACTTTTTTAAATTAAGTGAATGTGAAGAGTTTTTAAAAGCTTGGACTAGAAGCGAAGCCATAAAAGGTAAGCCCACTTTGCAACCTGAGGCCGCAAACAAAATGGGTGAGTGGTTTGCTAGTGGCTTGAATGATTGGGATATTTCGCGCGATGCACCGTATTTTGGCTTTGAAATTCCCGATGCGCCAGGTAAATATTTTTACGTGTGGCTAGATGCGCCGATTGGGTATATGGCGAGCTTCAAAAACCTCTGCAATAAACTCCCTCTCCCAGCGGGAGAGGGTGGGGGAGAGGGCAAGTCTTTAGACTTCGACGAATACTGGAACAAAGACAGCAAAACCGAGCTTTATCATTTTATCGGCAAAGATATTCTGTATTTTCATGCGCTGTTTTGGCCTGCAACCCTTGAATATAGCGGCTACCGCACGCCTACACAAATATTCGCACATGGTTTTTTAACCGTGAATGGCGAAAAAATGAGTAAATCGCGCGGCACGTTTATTACTGCGCGTAGCTATTTAGATCACATTAAAAACCCTGAATATTTGCGCTATTACTACGCGGCCAAACTCAATAGCAGCATGGAAGATATTGACCTTAATTTGGAAGATTTTACTGCGCGGGTGAATAGCGATTTAGTGGGTAAATACATCAATATTGCCAGCCGTACGGCAGGGTTTATTAACAAAAAGTTTAATGGTGAGGTTTCGCCATTAACCCAATTACAAAAAAGTATTATTAATATTAACGAGACAAAACAAAAAATCCCATTTGAAAAACTAGGAAGTTCCGAGTGGAGTCAAAGTACTCAACTATCACGAGAAAATTCATATTGGCCATCTTTTTCTGATTCAGTTGAATTGATTGGCCGTGAATCATTTCTTTATCAAGGCGTAACAAGTGCGACTGCTACAGTAATTAAAGCATATGAATTAAGAGATTACTCTAAAGCAATTAGGGAAATAATGTTGTGTGCAGATTCCGTTAATCAATATGTGGCTGAGATGAAGCCATGGGAACTAGCAAAAATTGAAGGAATGGAAAAACGTTTACATGAAGTTTGCTCATTAGCTCTAAATTTATTTAAAGAAATAACAATTCAATTAAAACCAGTTTTGCCCAAAGTTGCATCAGAAATAGAAAAATTGTTTAATATCAATTCTCTAAACTTTGCAGATTCTGGAAAGTTTTTAAGCAACAATATTAACGAATATACACATTTAATTACTCGTATCGACTCGAAAGCGATTGAAGCCATGACTGAAGCGAATAAAGAGAATTTAACGGCCACGCCATCAGCCGAACCAATATTGGTTCCCAAGGCAGTTGAAAATACATCGAATAATGAATTTATTAGTATCGACGACTTCACCAAAGTGGACTTACGCATCGCGAAAATCGTCAATGCCGAGCATGTGGAAGGTGCGGAAAAGTTACTGAAACTCACACTGGATATTGGTGAAGCGGCAGATAATGGTAAACCAATTACGCGCCAAGTGTTTGCAGGCATTAAATCGGCTTATGATCCAGAAACACTTAAAGGGCGTTTAACTGTGATGGTGGCTAATTTAGCACCGCGTAAAATGAAATTCGGGTTGAGCGAAGGCATGGTGCTGGCGGCGAGTGATGAACGCGGTGGACCATTTATTTTATCGCCCGATGTAGGCGCGCAAGCAGGTATGCGCGTTAAGTAATATTGCAACAGAAATAAATTTAATAACAATCAAAATAGATGTAAGATTTTCCCTACATCTATATCAGAGTCGCCCGATGGTGACTGTTTTAAAATCCTATAAAATATGCTTATACAAAACATATTTTTTGTACATATTAAAGGAAGTCACAATGAAACTAATTAACAGTTCATTATTAGCAATTTTATTATTATCTACTCATGCGGTCGCAGCAGACAGCAATGCCAAAACTGCCGTAGGTGGTGGTCTAGGCGCAGCAGCAGGCACGGCACTAGGCGGTGTAGTAGGTGGCAGCACGGGTGAGTTATTAGGTGGTGCTGTTGGCGGCGGGCTAGGTGGCGCAGTGACTACAAAAGGTGAAGGCCAAACAGGCGCTGTTATTGGTGGAGCAGCTGGTGGCGCTGGTGGTGCTTATGCAGGCCGCAAAGTGAGTGGCACTGGTACAGGTGCAATAGTAGGCGCTGGCTTGGGAGGTGCAGGCGGAGCAGTACTTGGTAAAGTAATTGCTGAGCCTGGAAGATCATATTCAAACGGCAAAAAACACAATCATAGGCATCACAAAAAAAATAAACATGAAAAAAGCCATGACAAGCATCATGAAAAAAGCCATGACAAGCATGACGATTAAAATTTAACAGCTAGATGTATAAACACGTTATGTAACGTAAAAACAAATAATGACAACACAAAGCCCCGTTTCTGGGGCTTTGTGTTGTCATGCCTAATAAGTCTAAAACGCGCGCTGCCATTTTCTCTAATGGTACAATTTCATCAACGCTACCTTGCGCAATGGCTTCTTTAGGCATACCAAATACAACGCAACTAGCCTCTCATCTTGTGCTAAATTTTGCAGCCTTTATTGTGTATGCGCTTCATTCTGGCTGCGCCATCTTTACCCATACTGTCAGTATCACACTAACGGCATGGGCTTTGGTAATCGCAGCCACAGAGTTAAATAGCACATCAACAGCGGACGATGGTGGTTAACTGGCGGGCCTGAGAGGCTGCTAGTATTAGTATTGGCGCTTTGTGAGCTTTTGCCAGATTGCTTAGAGCCAGAATGTTGAGGATAAATAAGCAAAGCCACTCAAGCCAATGCACCTAAACATAGCAAACTACTTGGCCTGTGGCAAATAGCGTACCCTACACTTTTAAGAATAAATCAATTGTTAAATAATGTGAACTGAATACGTGGCATACGCTAGAAAATAAAAAAGCCCCGAATGGGGCTTTTTTAATTGGTAAAACTAGCTTGGTGCAAGGAGCTAGTTTGACGCGTGCTGCTAAATAGTTACTAGGTCGCCGCTTTTTTATCCGTAGCTTTCTTGTCAGCAGCCGCTTTTTTCTCTGCTTTTTTGGCATCAGCAGCCGCTTTTTTCTCTGCTTTTTTGGCATCAGCTGCGGCTTTTTTCTCTGCCTTTTTAGCGTCTGCAGCCGCTTTTTTATCAGCTTTAGCAGTGTCATCAGCTTTTACTTCTTTGCTATCAGCCGTTTTACCACTATCCGCTGCTTTTTCGCTACCAACTGTTTTGGTTTTAGCTTCTTTAGCTGGTTTGTCAGCTTTCATTTCTTTAGCAGGCTTATCTGCTTTAGCTGGTTTGTCAGCAGCAGTTTTGGTGCTTGCAGCAGGTACGCTAGTAGCGCCGCTCACAGAAACGTCTTTACGTAAATTTTGTAAAGTGATTTCACCAACGCCCTCTACTTTTTCTAATTCATCTACTGATTTAAAGCCGCCATTTTTTTTGCGGTAATCAATAATGGCTTGTGCTTTTACTGGGCCAATGCCATCTAAAGATTCAAGTTCTGCCTGTGTGGCAGTGTTTAGGTTAACAGCAGCAAATGCGCTAAAGCTAAAGGCTAACGAGGCGAGTAAAGCGATAAGTAGTTTTTTCATTTATATTACCTTTTGATTGATGTTGTTAAAAAGTTTGTGAATATTACTAAAAACAGTTTGTGGAGCTTAAAACGTAAGTGTACTTGTTTAGTTGATGTGTGGCTACAAATTAACAATATTTAACAATGGGTTGATTAATGAAGGTGTTTAAATTTCTTTAAGTATATCCAGCAAGGCCTGTTTGGGCTTGCTTGCTTGGGTAATCGGGCGACCAATCACTAAATAGCTCGCGCCCATTTGCAAAGCCTGGCTTGGAGTAAGCACGCGGCTTTGATCATCCAAATTGGCGCTGGCAGGGCGTATGCCTGGCGTGATTAGCAAAAAGTCATCCGCTAGATGTTTTTTGAGTAATTGCGTCTCAAGCGCAGAACATACTACGCCATGCAAACCAGCATTCTCAGTGAGTTTGGCGAGTTTTAGCACATGGTTTTCGACGCTAGTTTCAATACCAATTTCATTTAAGCTAGCTTGATTCATGCTGGTGAGTACGGTAACGGCGATTAAATAGGGCTTGTGCTTGCTTTTATTTACGCCCTCAAGCGCCGCTTGCATCATGGCGCTGCCGCCGCTGGCGTGCACATTGAGCATCCACACCCCCAAGTTGCTGGCAGCCTCGCATGCATTTTTTACAGTGTTGGGTATATCGTGAAATTTTAAATCTAAAAAAACTTGAAAGTTTTTGGCGATTAGTTTTTCTACCAATTGTGGGCCAGCGGCGGTAAATAGTTCTTTGCCGACCTTAAGTTTGCACAGTGCTGGATCTAGCTGGTTCACCAGATTGAGTGTGCTTGCTGCATCAGCATAATCCAGTGCGACTATTACTTTAGAATCTGCTACTTTAGAATCTGCCATTTTTAAATCGATATTTTTATTTTGCATTATTTTTCTTAATGGTCATTTCGCGGCTCACTGCCTCGCTTGGTTCAGCAGGTAGCGATTCCCACGCATTGCAGGCTGGACATTGCCAGTGATGTTGCTTGGCGCGAAAGCCACACTGGTCGCAGTGATAGGCGGCGCGGTTGCCAATGGCATTGCGTACCGTTTGTTGCATGAGTTGAATGTCTTGGTTGTTGCTCGGTTTTTTTGTTTCATCCGCCATGGCGCGTGCTTGCAAAAGTTGGTCTAGCGTAGTGAGGCTAGGCTGGCGTATTAGCTCATTCCTAGCTAGTTTTGCGGCTTTTTCTGCGCCTTCTTCAACTAGCGTGGCTTCATACAGAGCTGACATTAGCGAAGGTAGTTTGTAGATTTCTAAATACGCGTTAAGTTGCGCTAAACCTTGTTTTAATTGGTTATCGGCACGATAGCTTTTGAGCATTTTGTTTGCAATCAAACCCAAATATTCTGGTTGCTGAAACTCGATGCGCTTCCAATACGAAATAGCGGTTTGATGCGCGCCAGTGCTTGCCTCTAGGTCGCCCAGTAACACATTGGCACGTACACAATTTTTGTTGGAATCTAAAGCCTTATGCAGTTGATTACGCGCGGAGTCTAGTTTTTGCGCAATAATGTCATTCATGGCTAATTCACAATAGTATTGTGCAATTTGAATTCTAAATGATACGCCAGATAAGCGTTCTAGCTCGGTAGCAGTTTCGATGGCGCGCGTCCATTCGCGCTCGCGTACATAAATTTCTAGCAACGCATGCAGCGCAGGTTGACGATAGCGTGTGTCGTTCAAGCCCTTAAATAACTCTTCTGCGCGGTCATACAAACCTGCTTTTAAGTAATCTTGCGCCAATTCAGCTTTTACTGCGCTTCTTTGATTGTCTGTAAGTTCTTTTTTATCGAGCAAATTCAAGTGCATATTAATGGCGCGATCGGTTTCGCCAGTGCGCCTAAATAAGCTCCCCAGCGCAAAATGCAATTCGAGGGAGTCGGTATTGGCTTGCACGGCTTCAGAAAAAGCCTCAACCGCTTTATCGTGTTGATCGCTAATAAGGAAATTTAAGCCCTTAAAATAGGCTGCTGGTAGCGCGGTGGATTCAGCAATCAACTGTTTAATGTCCACGCGCGCGGCTATCCAGCCCAGCGTAAAAAACAGCGGTAGTACTAACAGCCACCAATACTCGAATTCAATCGTCATATTTCTCTCTAATTTTTGATCGGATTGTTTTTTTAAAGTCTTATTTCTGACAGCCCTATTTTACCTAAGCTTGAGGCGAGTAGCTAATCATTATAAGTAAGCCAAAAAATTGGTAAAAAAAAGCGCAATTTCTTGCGCTTTTTTAAATCAATACAAAATATTTACTTACAGCCCTATCTAACAGCCTTAGCTAACATCTACGCGCTCACGCAGTTCTTTACCCGCTTTAAAGTGCGGTACATGCTTAGCAGGTACTTGCACCTTACTGCCAGTTTTAGGGTTGCGGCCTAAACGGGGTGGACGATAATTTAAACTAAAACTACCAAAGCCACGTATTTCGATGCGTTCACCAGTAGATAAATTATCGGTCATCGCATCTAAAATCGCTTTAACTGATAACTCAGCGTCTTTCACAACTAGTTGTGGAAAGCGCTCAGCTAATAGATTAATGAGTTCTGATTTTGTCATGGCTTATAGTTGCCTTTAGTTTTACTTATATTAAGACGATTAATTTTGGGTTTTAATTTATAACAGAAAACTTATTTTGCTATCCAGCTTACTTCTTGCTATCCATTTTGGCTTTTAATAAAGCGCCAAGATTGGTTGTACCCGCTGCTGCTGCATTTTCTTCAGCTTTTGTGCTTGAATCTTCAGCTTTAGTTTTTGCAGATTTAGCTTTTGGTTTAGCGGCTTTATCTTCTGATGACGATAGTGATGGAGTTGCACCTGATGGGTCTTCAGTCAATTGTTTCACACCCAAAGAAATACGCTCTTTTTCTACATCAATGGCTAAAATAACGGCTTGTAGCTCATCCCCTTTTTTGAAGTTACGAATCGCTTCTTCGCCAGTTTGTGTCCAAGATAAATCAGACAAATGTACTAAACCATCGATGCCGCCTGGCAAGCCAATAAACACGCCAAAGTCGGTAATGGATTTGATTTGACCAGCCACTTTATCACCTTTGTGATGCGTTGCAGAGAAATCATCCCAAGGGTTAGCTTTACATTGTTTCATGCCAAGTGATAAACGACGACGTTCTTCGTCAATCTCTAAAATCATCACTTCAACTTCGTCGCCCAATTGTGCGATTTTTCCTGGGTGAATGTTTTTGTTGGTCCAATCCATTTCTGAAACGTGTACTAAACCTTCAATGCCTGGCTCTACTTCAACAAACGCGCCATAGTCGGTTAAATTAGACACTTTACCGAATAAGCGCGTGCTTACTGGGTAACGACGTGTTAGCGCAACCCATGGGTCGTCACCTAATTGTTTAATACCTAGTGAAACGCGATTTTTTTCTTGATCAAATTTCAAGATTTTCGCTTCAACTTCTTCGCCCACTGTTAGCACTTCCGATGGGTGCTTAACACGACGCCATGCTAAATCGGTAATGTGTAGCAAGCCATCAATGCCGCCTAAATCTACAAACGCGCCGTAATCGGTGATGTTTTTAACAATACCTTTAACGGTTGCGCCTTCAACTAAAGAACCCATCAATGCTTCGCGGTCTGCACCAGCACTCACTTCCATAACAGCACGGCGAGAAACCACGATGTTGTTACGTTTACGGTCTAATTTAATCACTTTGAAATCCCACTCTTTGTTTTCAAAAGGAGTGGTGTCTTTTACTGGGCGTACATCAACTAATGAGCCAGGCAAGAATGCCATTATGCCGTTAACTGAAACGCGTAAACCGCCTTTAACTTTACCGCTGACGAAACCTTTCACTACACGGCCTTCGTTCATTGCGTCTTCCAAATCAAGCCAAGCTTGCATTTT
>JAYVRE010000187.1:0-7492 GCA_043776535.1 Methylotenera sp.
TGGTGCGACGGCCGAGAATCTGAATGACACGGCGAATCTCATCATCGCGGCCAATTACAGGGTCTAGCTTGCCTAGGCTGGCGCGCTCGGTTAAATCTAACGTATATTTTTTAAGCGCTTCACGATTGCTTTCGTCGGCTTGATCATTCACAGCATCATTGCCACGCACCGCATGGATACTGGCTTCCAGAGCACCTTTGGTAAGACCATTTTGCTTCAATAATTTGCCAGTTTCGCCTTTATCATCTGCCAGCGCCAGCAAAAACATTTCACTCGCAATGTAGGCATCGTTGCGCTTTTGCGCGAGTTTATCGGTGACATTGAGCAGGTTATTCAAGTCACGTGAAATCGCCACTTCGCCGCTGGCATCGGACGATTTGGGCAAATTACCAATCGCTGCATTTATGCTATTTTTAAGCGAATTAAGCTGCACGCCAGACTTTGCCAGCAAGGATGCCGCACCGCCGTTATCTTCTTGCAGCAAGGCCAGCAGCAAATGCTGTGGCTCTATCGCCGTATTATCTGCGCCCACAGCCAGACTTTGCGCATCTGAGATAGCTTGTTGAAATTTAGTAGTTAGTTTATCGAATCGCATAGCGCCTCTCCTTTAATATCTTATTGATACTATGGAGCAAATATGGAAATTTTCAATAAGGGCAAACTACAGGGGCTATTTACTTAAAGCAATTACCTGTAACCCTTCTTGCAGTGTGTTCCACACCAAATAAGCTTGATTGTGGTGTGGAATCAAAATGGGATAATCGGTTTTTTGAGTACTAGATTTAAGCGTTTTGGCCTCACTCCACGATTTGCCGCCATCATCTGAAAACATGCCTAAGATACTGTAATCTCCATCTTTTATCTCGCGCCAAACCAGCCAAACGTTCTCACCGCTACTTAATATAGCTGGATGCCCTGCTTGATTTTTATTATCACCAAACTTCTTAGCGGGCGAGCTTGCCCAAGCCACGCCATCCATGCGGCTGTAATACAAACCTGGCTTCTTGTCATTGCCATCAAAATAAGCCATGTGATAACCCCACCAATTCGCACCTTCGCCGCCTCTGGCAAGTGCCGCGCCGTGGTGCGGGCAACCATCTATCACCCAATGCCCAAAAGTGGCACGGTGCGGTTCTGGTTTTGCGCCTACTTTAGGAATTTCGGCAATATTATGATCGCGCTCGCTGCCCTCAAACACATGCCGCCACATCGCTACCACTGTACCGTCAGGCCTACTGGTAGTGGTAATGCGGCAACATTCACAACTATTATCTGCAAGCCTCTTCTCTTGCGCAAAAGTTTTACCCGCATCGGTTGAAACCGCATAATAAATCGAGCTACCGCTACGCTTTATTCCAGCTTGTTTTGCTGCCACCAAATCACGCGCATCTAACCACAATACTGTCACATCCCCATTTGGTGCAACACTTATTTCCTCAAATCCGTGGCCAATCTCAGCACGGTCTTGATGCACAATGATGGGCTTCTCAAAAGTTTTTCCGCCATTGATTGAGCGTGCAAACCAAATGTGCCCAGAGAAGCGCGTAGGCAAACTTTGCATCCAAGTGACATAAATTTCACCGTTTTTACCAATGGCTATTTTAGGACGCAACTCGCCATGCGCACTGATATTTTGCTTTTCCAAACTGGCGCGTACAGGCTTAGAAAAGGTTTTACCTAGGTCTTCACTTTTGAAAACTTCAACAACGCCATCGCTGATCCCCACTCTCCACAGCTTTCCTCGCGTATCGAAAGCTGCGGAAATAGCCAAGCTATCGGGTGGAGTCATGTCATGATGTTTTTTCTCACCATGCGCGAAGCTAAGCGTAGCGCTGAGTAACAGCGCCAAGCCAAATAGACCAGATTTAATGATGTTCATAATGATGCTTCGCAATAGTTAACATATTTACACCGAAACAATCGCACTTTCTGCCACAGAACCAGTATGGATATTGACAGATAGCTTGATCAATAAAAGGCAAAAAACTAGATAAAATCGCTTCATACTTTTAACTCCTAGCACTGGCAACCAACCTCTATGAGTGTTGCCAGCGCAGTCTCGGTTAGATTAATAAGTCCAGGTAATGCCCATGTAGGCTGTTCTGCCGTCGCCTGGTAAAAATAATGCGGCATCAGCACCATTTTGGTTTCTAGCAACGCCTGTGGTAGCCGCATATTTATGATTACCCAAGTTGCGACCTTCTAAGAACCACGACCAATGATTATTCACTTTTTGACCCGCTTTTAAGCCCCACAAAAAGTAGCTATCGGCAAACAAGGTTTCTGCAAAATCCACATTGTAACGTTGTGGAGACCATTCAATGGTTGGGCCAATGTAAAATCCAGTTAAAAAATCATTACCACGATACATCAGCTCTGAGCGTAATAATGAACGTTGGATACCTGGTAAGCGATTGCTACCAAACGTTGCATCACCATCTAGCTTAAAATCATTAATTAATAAACTACTCCTTGATTCCAAATTCAGTGGCAGACGTGCCGTTAAGCCTAGTTCTAGCCCGCGGTGGATAGTTTTATCTGCATTAACAGTTTGA
Organism: Methylotenera sp.; assembly: GCA_043776535.1. Lineage (GTDB taxonomy): Bacteria > Pseudomonadota > Gammaproteobacteria > Burkholderiales > Methylophilaceae > Methylotenera_A. The sequence continues at coordinate 2,556 of JAYVRE010000187.1, forward strand.
GATGCAAGCGGTGAAGCAACTGGAGCCACTTGTAATAACTCATCTTGCAAGCGGGCATAATATAATGCAACATCCCAATCAATATTTTCGCTATTTCCACGTGTGCCAATTTCAAACGTAGTACCTTCTTGCGCGTTAAGTGCGCTGGCTACGCGGTTATTCAACTCGCCAAAACTCGGTGGCTCAAAACTGCGTGACACATTGGTAAATAATTGTACTTGTGGTTGCAATTGATACAGCAAGCCGAGCTTAGGGCTAGTTTGTGAATAAGTTTCATCCACACTCTGGTCGCCAGTAGCCCTTCTTATTAACTGGTCTTTTGAATCACGCTTTGCGTGTGTATATTGCAAGCCAGCAATAGCGGTTAACTCATTTGTAACACTGAGCCTATCCTCTAAAAATACTTCCATATTGGTGGCTTTTTGATCAAAATCATTCACAAGTGCACCACGGCGCCCATTTACATTGCGGTAATTTTTAGCATCCGTTTTGCCGTAAGTAGGCATTAAACCTGCTATGAACTCATTTTTCATTCCAAATAGCTGGCCTTGCTGTGTTAGTCGCGCAGTAATGCCGTAATCATCTGATTCTTGGTCAATCACCCCTAATGTGTCGTTTCCAAAAACAAATAAATCAATAATAGGATGAAACAAACTCTTTTTAGAATAAAAAGCACCCAGTTCTAACTTAGTAGAATCAAAAACAAAGGTGGTTTTGTTGGCAATTCGCCAGAGATTCACGTCACGCTCGCTAATACCTTGCCCCGCAAGCGGGCCCGCAGTAATCGTCGCCTGTCTTGGGTTATCTTTTAACTGCGCTTTGGTTAAATTGCTCGATAATTGCGAATCATTGTTAATGTAACCCGCATAGAAACGAGTTTCGACGTTGTCGTTAATTTTGTAACCTAGATTACCCGTTAAGCGGTCTGCGCTTTGCTGGGCGTTGTCTCTAAAACTGTCACTGTGATATTTGCTAGCGCTGACAAAATAGTCTAAATCGCCCTCTACACCAGCTGCAGAGACGCCCAGACGATAATAACCATAGCTGCCGCCTTCTGTGCGTACTTCAAATTTTGGGGCGGTATAACCAGTACGTGAGATAAAATTAATACTGCCGCCTAAATTGCTAGACCCATACTGCAAAGCATTCGCCCCGCGATAAACCTCAACATAATCAGTTGCCATTGGGTCAATCGATGAAAAATCAAAACCACCATCTGCTAGATTTACAGCGACACCATCCTGCATGAGTTTAATGCCACGTCCGTGAAATGTACGCTGCAAACCAGAGCCACGAATCGAAAGCCTTGTTTCTTCAGCACCAAAACGCGATTGCGCTAATACACCCGTCGCCATGCCTAAACTATCTTGAAAATTACTGGCACGCCCCTCTCGCACAGCATCCATATCTATTATTGTGACGCCACCCGCTGTTTTATCGATGGCTTGCTTTGCCTCGGTAATATTGGGTTGAGTGGTCGGGCCGATTCTACTCGCGCTAATGACAACTTCATCAAGATGAATGGTTTCGTTATGCTCCGCAAATGCGGAATGTGAAAACCCAAGGCTTAGTGCACCAAATAAAGTAAACATAGGCACACATAACTGATTGTATCTAATCATATAAAACTCCTGCAATAGAGTGCTACCACAACTAATTGTGGTAAAAAATGGGTTACCGTCTTAATTAAAATGTAGTATTAATGCCCACTGCCGCCGACCAATCTGGCGTGAGTTGCGTGCCGTTCACATATTGCACAAGCGGCTTTTGCACAAAGCCATAGATGTGTGTATTACCAGTAACGCGATAGCTTGCGCCTGGGCTAACACTGAGAGAATGTCCGCCAGTATCAACGGGCTCGGCATTAGCACCGCGGTCGCGCGATTTGTGTTGCGCATTTAGCTGTAACATCAAGTTAAAATCTGGCGTAACGCTATAACGCATGCCCACGTCTGCGCTCAATTTACGGCCAGGCTTAAAGTTGTCGCGCTGATGCACACTCTGCTGCCACATGCCTTGCGCAAACCAACCTAAATTTCCATCGTGATGATTGTAATACGCACCTAATAAGCTATCGACACTACCAGTACCAGGCTGCAAAGTGCGCTCGGCAACTTTGTCTTCGCTATTACTTTTTTTGATGCTGCCAGTAGGTAATTGCAGGCCGAAACGTATGCCTGCATTTTGTTTTTTATCGGCATATAACCTATACCGCCCCAGTGCTTGAATATCGCCGATACCCGAAAAATCCCATTTTTCTAGTTCAGGCTCTACGCCACCCGCACCATCATCCTCGTTATGCACGTGCTTGTGCGCACGGTCAATCAACGGCAGCTTAACTGTCACGCCCCAAGTTGGGTTAATGTTCCAATCGACCGTAGCCAAATAATTGCGATTAATAGTGCGTAATTCATCGTGTTCATCTAGCTCGCCCGCTGGCTTGGTTTTGCGCGAGCCATGGCGCAACTGGTCTAGGTTAATGTACTCCGCACGCACATCTAAACGTACACCAGGCTTGTTGGCAACACCTTGAATATCCCAATCGGTATTTAAACTGCAAAATTCAGCACCGCAATTAGCTTGAGCTGCTAATGGATATGCGAGTGGCAACAATAATATGGCAATAGCCAATTGTTGAAAATTTTTCATGATAATCTCTCTAAGTATTTATGCGTAAAAATACGCTTAAGCCAATACATATTTGTGGCAATGCATGCATTGGAAAGCCCAATGAATGCGCTTAATTAAACAATAGAGAGGTAAGGCGGGGCTTGGCTTGGAGGGAGTTTATAATAACGAGATGCAAGCACTGGTGCAGCGTATTTTGCTGCTTTTTGCGCGGTAATTTCTAATAGGGCGATGATTTCTAATTGAAGGCTAGGCAATGCCGCTGCTGCTGCTCCAGAGCTGCAAAACGGGCAATGTTCAAGGTGCATTGTGATGTTTTTTGGTGCTTCGGATTTGTTAATTGCAAACTCTGTGGTGAGCTGCTGGCCTTGGCTAGTGATGACTTGAATGCTTATTTTTTGGCCGTTACTGGTACAGATTTCTTGCGCAAAGCTTGTTCCATTTGTGGCCGCTAGCGCATGCGAAATACTAGGTGCAAGCGACGCAAATACAATCGCACACAAGGCGATTTTATTGATTAGATTAAATATTTTTTGCGGCAACATGTGCTTATTATAACTTTACTCAAGTAAAATTCAAGATTCAAATTAATTGAACAGGTTTTAACATGGCCGCAGGCAGTTTACTCGCACTACTAGATGATATAGCCACGATTTTGGATGACGTTTCGGTGATGACCAAAGTCGCCGCCAAAAAAACGGCGGGCGTGTTGGGCGATGATTTAGCCTTAAATGCGCAGCAAGTTTCTGGTGTTAATACCGAACGCGAGCTGCCAGTAGTATGGGCGGTGGCCAAAGGCTCGTTTATTAACAAGCTTATTTTAGTGCCTTCTGCCTTGGCCATTAGTTATTTTATCCCTTGGCTAATCACACCTTTATTGATGATAGGCGGCGCTTATTTGTGTTTTGAAGGCTTTGAAAAAATTGCGCACAAGTTTTTGCATAAACAAGATGACGAATCACACAATAAAGCCCTCGCGCAGGCAGTAGCCGACCCAAAAATTGATATGCTGGCTTTAGAAAAAGATAAAATAAAAGGCGCGATTAGAACTGATTTTATTTTATCGGCAGAGATTATCGTCATCTCGCTTGGCACGGTGGCCACCGAAGTGTTCAGCAAACAAGTTACCGTTGTGTCACTTATTGCAGCTGTAATGACAGTGGGCGTATATGGCTTAGTGGCTGGCATCGTTAAGTTGGACGACCTTGGTTTGCATCTCATGCTTAAAAAAGGTCAAAGCCTATACAAGCAATTACTACGCAAAATTGGTGTTGGTTTATTGGCGTTTGCGCCAAAATTAATGCGCTTTTTAAGTGTGGCTGGTACCGCTGCTATGTTTTTAGTGGGTGGCAGCATTATTGGGCATGGCGTGCCTTTTGTACATCATTTCAGCGAAAACTTAGTTGGAAAAATACAGCATTTACCAGGTGCAAGCGTGCTTGGTAGCATGTTAATAGATGCCTTGGTGGGCTTAGTGGTTGGTGCTATTTGTGTGGCAGTGTTTGAAGTGGTAAAAAAGTTTTTACCAAAAAAAAATTAATTTACCCCATCAAGAAGTAAACTTTCTCTGTTTAATTCGTTTAATAGTCGTTTCTCATATTCGACTATTTTTCCGCCGCGAGACCAACCGCATACACGGATAATAATACTCCAGCGTTGCTCATCCCGCCATTTCATAAATTTTTCTTCAGAATCATCAAAGTATGAGTTAATAACAAAATTACGAAGCTCCCAGAATGTAGGAGCACCTACATTGGCAATCCATTTATGTTCTAACTCAAAGAGCTTTTCATTTACCTTGGAAATGCTTGTTGTGTTTCGATTTAATGTATATAGACTATTCAAGTAATCACAAATGACAGCAACAAACACAATTGAGCCAAAATTTAAATCTAATTTAGACGATGGGGACTTGAGATAGAAGTACAGAACCAGCCCCAGAATACCAATTATTAAATACCATTTACCTGAAAGTCTTTCTCTCTCTTCTTGCGCAATTTCTTCAATTGAACACTTGCGTTCTAACAATTTGCTAGCACTGCTGACAATTGCATTTAGCTCATCCAATCTACGATTTACCTCGATATCTTCTAACTCAGTAAGCTCTTCCCCCGACTCGCTTTTCATATCATCAGCCTCTCATTTTTTAATCTTTACTCTTCATCACTGAACCGCTGCTCCAAAAATGGGTCAGCATCGTTATGATAACCACGCACTTCCCAAAAGCCGCGTCTATCATGCTCGTGCAGCTCAATGGCTTTCAGCCATTTGGCACCTTTCCAAGCGTAACGTTTTGGCACCACCATGCG